>JAITAI010000247.1 GCA_031284195.1 Treponema sp. | reverse complement strand
GGATAACTGGTTCTGTTTGTAACAATCATTCATATTTTGCAAGAAGCCTTGCAGTCAGAGATGAACTCTAACGATACTTCACGATGTAAAGGAGAGATTCCTTTAGGGTGGTGATTATTAGATTGGAGGGACTATGGGGTTTTATCTATCGATCAGCGTATTGGGTATTGTAGAAAACAATTCTCTCTACTGCCTAAGGGAAAGAGTAGTGTAATGAAAGAACACAATATAATGATGCAGAGCTTGGATGCTTTTTATCTGCATTCAGAGGGCTCAAACAGTCTGTATTGGGCTCTGGAAAAATATAGAACCCTTGAATTGCAAAAGAACAAACCATGGGTTGCCGAGTATTTTAAAAATATAGAAGCATGCATTGAAACTGAATTTAGCAGTTTTGATATTACCTGCAATTCTAAAAGTACCGATGATTGGAGTGTAAGTATCATACCAACCATACAATCACCCCCATAAAAAACTTGCGGCCTCCTTAGCAAAATGTGTTGGCTTTATTTAGACGTTAAGGTGAGCGATTGAAATCGCTCAGTTACACTCTGTGTATTTCAAAATGGATACTTAGACTGAACCGTTCTCTGTTTAGCTGTCGCAATTTCCCTTGAAGGGATGAAGAATGGAAAAAAGCCTTTGAATGCACTACTGGTAAATATGGAGACTTTAAGATAGTATTTATTCTATAGGACGGAGGCAGTAAAAACTACTATGGCAAAATATGTGCTTGGTCTAGACAATGGCGGAACCCTAATCAAAGCAGCCATATTCGATTTAGCCGGTAACGAGATAATCACCCGGGGAATGAATACTCTGCTCCTTACCCCTCAGCCCGGTTATACAGAACGGGATATGGAGGAACTATGGCAAACTAATGGTCTATGTGTCCGGGAAGCGATTAGCGCGGCTCAGATCGATCCAGGAGATATCATCGGCCTTGGGGTGTGCGGTCATGGTAAAGGGCTTTATGGGTGGGGTAAAGGGGGCAAGCCGGCATATAAGGGTATTGTCTCTACCGATTCCCGGGCATGGGAATACCCTGAAAAGTGGTATCGGGACGGGACTGCCCAAAGGCTCTATCCCAAACTCTGCCAGAAACTGTTGGCCTCTCAGCAGGTGTCCTTGTTGGCATGGCTTAAAGACCACGACCGGAAGGCTTACGATGATATCCAATGGGTATTTTCAGTAAAGGATTATATCCGTTTCCGTTTGACCGGAGAGGCCTATTCGGAAGCCACTGATATATCCGGTTCAGGGTTGATGGACATCATGCAGGTCCGTTTTGACCGGGATATGCTCCAGGCCCTAGGCATTGGTGAGGTCTTTGACAAGCTTGCCCCTATCCGCTTCTCTGCTGACCTATGTGGCCGGGTTACTCCCGAAGCAGCGGCCCTCACCGGCTTGAAAGCAGGGACCCCGGTGGCAGGGGGTATGTTTGACATTGATTCCTGTGCGGTAGCCATGGATATTACCAGTCCGGAAGAACTCTGTACCATTGCAGGTACCTGGAGTATCAACGAGTATATTGCCACAGCCCCAGTTACCGATGGTAGTATTGGGATGAATTCCCTTTTCGCTATACCGGGTTATTTCTTGGTTGAAGAGTGTAGTCCTACCTCTGCAGGAAACCTAGACTGGTTTATCCAGCATTTTTTCGAGGAAAAAGATATAAAGGAGGGTAAACAGTTGTACCAGCGGATCGATGAACAGGTAGCTGCGGTAAAGCCCGAAGACTCCGATGTATATTTTCTGCCCTTTCTCTACGGTTCAAACGATAATCCCCGGGGTAGGGCTGCCTTAATTGGGCTCTCGGCCTACCATAACAAGATTCACTGTTTACGGGCTATATATGAAGGAGTTGCTTTTTCCCATAAGACCCATATTGACCGGCTGCTCAAGACCCGAAAGCCCCCTAAACGTATCCGTATGGCAGGGGGTGCGGTTAATTCAGGGGTATGGGTACAGATCTTCGCGGATGTGCTTGGATTTCCTATAGAGACCGTTCACGTTAAGGAACTGGGCGCCTTGGGTTGCGCCTTGGCAGGGGCAATCGTCGCAGGGGAATTCAAAAATTACGAAGAGGCGATTGTGGCAATGGTCAACATAAAAGAGCAGATTCTACCAAACCCCGAACAGGTATCCCTATACCGTAAGAAATATGAAACTTATTCAGCCTTATGTGCTGCCCTTTCAGCATGTTTCTAAGCTGGTTTAATACGTTTCCACAGGGAGACGGTTTCAAAATATCAGATTTTAAAGCAGCCTCTACGTTTAATGAATATTTGGGGCGTCCCGCGAGGTTTCATAATCCTAATGAGAGGGGAAACAGGAGATGTGGCAAGGAAGAGGGAATTTTCGAGAAACGGAATCAAGGTTTGAGAGTCTTGGTCTTCCTGGATCAGGGAATGTGGGTTACCTTAGGACCTGCAAAGGAATAACATGTCCTGTATTTTATTTTAATTGTTTACGTAATAAGGAAATAAGACTATTCGGTCATATTATTTCTACGTGTGTTCTGTATATTATGAAGCAGAGCGGCCATCCTAAAGGGATATCCTTTTTGTAGAGCATGGGTGCTAGGAAGCCTTTATCAAAACCAAGGAGCTTATAGATGGACAAGAAAAACTATCAGATTGGGTTGTATGAGAAGGCCATGCCTCCGGGTCTTTCCTGGGAGGAAAAACTGCAGATCGCCAAAGCTGTAGGTTATGACTTTTTGGAGTTGAGTATTGATGAAACTGATGAAAAGCTCCATAGACTAAAAATATCCTGGGCTGAACGGTTTGCATTGCTCAAAGCCATGTATGACACCCAGATACCTATCAGGACCATGTGTTTAAGCGGGCACCGGAAATACCCGCTGGGAAGTGAAGACCCGAGGATCCGTTCCCGGAGTCTTGAAATCATGGAAGATGCGGTGAATCTTGCCGATGCCCTGGGTATACGGATAATTCAACTCGCCGGTTATGATGAGTATTACGGCGAATCAAACGAGCGAACTAAAGCGCTGTTTTATGAGGGCTTAGTACATGCAGTGGAAATGGCGAGCGCAAAAGGGGTCATCCTGGCCTTTGAAACCATGGAAACGGAATTTATGAACACCGTGCACAAGGTCATGGACTATGTGTTACGGATCAATTCACCTTATCTGCAGGTGTATCCTGACTGTGGCAATATTACCAATGCAGCGAAAACTTATGGAACCGATGTACTTGCGGACCTCCGCTCTGGAGCAGGACATATCGCCGCAGTACATCTCAAAGAAACCCTTCCAGGCAAGTTTAGAGAAATCCCCTATGGCACTGGGCACGTCAATTTCGAAGCCTGCATAGAAACAGCGCTGAACTTGAAGGTGAGACTTTTTGTAACCGAATTCTGGTATACCAGAGAAACGGACCTTACCCGTACCATCCAAATATCCAAGGACTTTATCGACCGCAAATTCAGCAGCCTCCCCTAAGGAAAAGGGCCGCCTATCCGGAGGCCCTCCCCTGCACTAAAACCCTACTCTTCCGTTTCTTCAGCCATAAACTCTTCTTCCCTGGTAGTTTCGGTGACTTTTTCCAGTTTAACCCGTTCCAGGATCTCCTGCATCTCTACGTCCAGGTCTTTATTATCCTCATCAAAGAGCTTCACCGCCCGATACCGCTTCATCCCCGTACCCGCCGGGATGGGATGACCGATGATGATATTTTCCTTAAGACCCCGGAGGTAATCAGTTGACCCGGCAATAGCCGCATTGGTAAGTACCCTGGTAGTTTCCTGGAAACTCGCTGCGGATAAGAAAGAGTCAATATTGAGGCTTGCCTTGGTGATACCTTGAAACATGGGCCGGGCCACCGCAGGCTGGCCCCCTTCTTCAATGACCCGGTTGTTTTCCTCGTGGAAACGGTACTTGTCTACCAGTTGGCCGAAGATGAATCTCGTATCCCCTACGGATACGACTTCCACCTTCCGCATCATCTGTCTGACGATAACCCCGATATGCTTATCATTGATGGTTACCCCCTGTACCCGGTACATCTGCTGGATCTCATCCATGAGGTAACGCTGAAGACGGCTTTCACCCATAATAAAAAGAATATCATGGGGATTAATCGCCCCCACGCAGAGACTTTCCCCGGCTTCCACAGTATCCCCGTCCCGGACCAATAGCCGTTTAGTCATAGGGATAAGGTGTTTGTATTCCTTCCCAAAGGCATCCTGTATGGTAATTACCCGCTTACCCTTGATTATACCTTTAAAAGAAACCCTACCCGAAACCTGAGCCAATACCGCAGGGCTCTTAGGCTTGCGGGCCTCGAAAAGCTCGCTCACCCGGGGAAGGCCGCTGGTAATATCCATGGCCTTGGCCGACTCCTTGAGGGTTTTGGCTATGGTGCGTCCTGCGTTGATCCGTTCTCCTTCATCAACCTGGATATAGGCCCCTCCGGGGAGGAAGTAAGAAGCCAGTTCCCCGCCGTCTTCATCAATGATGAAGAGCCGGGGCTGCTTACTTTCAAGCTGGAATTCGGTGATCCGTTTTTCGATGTTTCCGGTTTCCTCGTCAATTTCTTCTTTTAAGGTTGTACCGGGGATGATGTCTTCGTATTTGATAAACCCTGAGGCTTCTGCGATGATCGGGTCTGAGAAGGGGTCGAAGGTAACAATGGTCTTTTCTGCAGCCACCACTTCCCCTTTTTTTACCACCAATTCAGAACCGTTCCGGATTTCAATTTTCTGATCCTGCCCAATAAGGTAGAGGTGATCTTCCAAAACCATAGCATAGGCGATTTCAGGAGAGAGCACATCCTGTCCTGCATGTTTGATAATCGGTTCCCCCCGAATGATACGCTTGCCGTTTTCCACCAAAAGTTCATCTTGCTCTTCAAGCCGGTATTCTCTCATGACCTTGTTCACGATGGCATAGCCTTTGCGGGTAAAGAGCCATCGGCCATCGGCAAGCTCCACATGAATCCCACTGACATCCCGGATATATACCGGGTATTTCAAGCAAATCTGGCTTTCTTCACTGACTTTGGTGGCGGCTCCTCCGATATGAAAGGTCCGCATGGTAAGCTGGGTTCCCGGCTGACCAATGGATTGGGCCGCAATGGTACCCACTGCCTCGCCTATGTCTACTGTGCGGTTAGTGGCAAGGTTACGGCCGTAACAACGACGGCAAACCCCGTGTTTAGCTTCACAGGTCAAAACCGTCCGGATTCGGACCGCCTCAATCCCGGCTTCTTCAATGGCCCGGGCGATTTCTTCGGTAATCTCCTCATTCACATCCACCACCAACTCCCCGGTAATGGGGTGTTTGACCCGTTCCAGGGTATACCGGCCCACAATACGGTCACTCAGGGATTCGACAATTTCCTCTCCGTTTTTGATAGCTGAATAGAAAATACCGTTGATGGTACCGCAGTCGTCTTCATTTACCACTACATCCTGGGCAATGTCCACGAGCCGCCGGGTGAGGTAGCCTGCTTCCGCGGTTTTGAGGGCAGTATCGGCCAAACCCTTGCGGGCTCCATTGGTAGAGATGAAAAACTCGATCACGGAAAGCCCTTCTTTGAAATTGGACCGTATGGGGAGTTCAATGATGTCCCCGGAAGGCTTGGCCATGAGTCCTCGCATTCCCGCAAGCTGGCGGATCTGGTTACGGCTTCCCCGGGCTCCAGAATTGGCCATCATGTAGATCGAGTTGAACCCATCCCGGTCAGCTTCCAATGTCTTCATCATAATATCGGTGAGCTCATCGTTGGTCTTGTTCCATACCTCCACCACTCGATTGTACCGTTCTTCCTGGGTGATATGTCCTTGGCGATGCTGCCGCTGGATAGAATCCACTTCCCGGCCTGCCCGGTCGATCATTTCGGCCTTTTCTTTAGGAATCACAATATCATCCACGCCAATGGTAGCGCCAAAGACGGTAGCGTACTTATACCCGGTATTTTTGATGGCATCCAGCATCTGCACCGTGGTCCAGGAACCCTTATCCGCAAAGACCTGTTCGATAAGTCCCCGAAGCTCTTTGTCTTTTAACTCATAGTTGATGAAAGGAAGCTCCCGGGGAAGCTCCTCGTTAAAAACCAGTCGTCCCGGGGTAGTTTCAATGAATCCATCATCCTTGACGGTAAAAACCCCTCCGGCTTTTTCCCAGACCGGTAATTTAGGAGGCCGTACCTGGATACATGCCTCCCATTCCAATGCGTGCGCGTCCACAGCCATGAAGATCTCTTCCACTGTACCATACCGCCTACCCTGGCCCTTGGCATGGGGCTTTATCCGGGTGAGGAAGTTGATCCCCAACACCATGTCCTGGGAGGGGAACACGATGGTCTTTCCATTAGCAGGATTGAGGAGGTTTCGGGCGGAAAGCATCAAGGTCCAGCACTCCATCTGAGCCGCTTGGGTGAGGGGTACATGGACCGCCATTTGATCCCCGTCAAAGTCCGCGTTAAAGGCGTGGCACACCAGAGGGTTGAGCTTGATGGCCTTGCCCTCTACTAAAACCGGCTCAAAGGCCTGGATCCCCAGCCGATGCAAGGTAGGGGCCCGGTTCAGAAGGATAGGATGCTCCTTCACCACTTCGTCCAGAATGGCAAAGACCTCCGGGGTCTCCTGCTCCACCAGGATCTTGGCCTTTTTGATGTTGTAGACTACATCCTTATCCACGAGCTTCTTCATGATAAAGGGCTTGAAAAGCTCCAAGGCCATCTTGGTGGGGAGTCCGCACTGCCATATCTTGAGGTTCGGCCCCACGGTGATTACACTCCGGCCTGAATAGTCCACCCGTTTACCCAAGAGGTTCTGCCGGAACCGGCCCTGCTTGCCTTTAAGCATATCAGAAATGGACTTGAGGGGCCGGTTGGAGGCGCCTTTGACCACCCGCTTTTTCTTAGAATTATCAAAGAGGGCGTCCACTGCTTCTTGAAGCATCCGCTTTTCATTGCGAATGATGATATCCGGGGCATTCAATGCCTGGAGCCGTTTGAGCCGGTTGTTCCGGTTAATCACCCTTCGGTACAAGTCGTTGAGGTCTGAAGTGGCGAAGCGGCCCCCGTCCAGTTGTACCATAGGCCGGAGCTCCGGGGGGATGACCGGAACCACATCCAGGATCATCCATTCAGGCTTGTTATTGGAATTACGAAAATTTTCCACGATCTCGATGCGCTTTAAGAGCCGCTTGTCACTCTTAGAACCCTTTTCGATCATCTTAGCACGGAGTTCAAGGGCCATTTGGTCTAAGTTGAGGTTTTCCAAGAGGGTTCGCACCGCCTCCGCGCCCATACCTGCGCTGAAACCGCCGCCGTACCGTTCCTGAGCGTCATAATACTCATCCTCGGTGAGGAGCTGCATTTTTTTGAGATCCGTGTCTCCTGGTTCAATGACCACGTACTTTTCATAGTAGAGCACTGACCGTAAGGCCGCCATGGGAATGTCTAGGAGCAGACCCATACGGCTCGGAATGGATCGATAATACCAAATATGAGAAACCGGTGCTGCCAGTTCTATATGACCCATCCGTTCCCGACGCACCTTGAAGTGGGTCACCTCTACTCCGCAACGGTCGCAGATGACCCCCTTATACCGAATGGATTTGAACTTACCACAGTAACATTCCCATTCTTTGGTGGTCCCGAAGATCCGTTCACAGAAAAGACCGTCCTTTTCAGGCCGGAGCGTTCGGTAATTGATGGTTTCCGGTTTTTTAACTTCTCCATAAGACCAAGCTCGGATCATAGCCGGAGAGGCCAAACGGATCATAATGGAATCAAAATCTTGTATATCCCGCATGTATATACCCCTTATCGTGGGAGTGGGGAAGCGGAGGGAAGCTTCCTGCCCGATCCCTCCACCTTTTAAACGTCCCCTGGCGTATAGTAATCACTACCGTACAGTTCCTACAAACCCTTGAAGATTTGCAGGAACTGCCTTAGCTGAGACTTCCAACAACATCCCTGAGACTTCTGGCAACATTGCTGAAACCTCCGGCGCTATTGATGTAAACCCTCTGGTCTGAAATCATGCTCAGAAGTTCGAACCTGATTTAATGATAAGCTCATCATCCCGCTCGGTAAGGGGAATCTGTTTACCCTTGACGTCATAGATGGTCAGATCCAAAGCCAGCCCCCGCAGTTCCTGAACCAATACATTGAACGATTCAGGAATACCTGCTGTGGTAGAAGGTTCTCCCTTCACTATAGCTTCGTAGATTTTAGACCGGCCAGTCATATCATCAGACTTAATGGTTAAGAGTTCCTGTAAGGTATTGGCCGCGCCATAGGCTTCTAAGGCCCACACTTCCATTTCCCCCAGCCGCTGCCCGCCGAATTGAGCCTTGCCTCCCAAGGGTTGTTGGGTTACTAAGGAATAGGGGCCAGTGGACCGGGCGTGCATCTTATCGTCTACCAAGTGGTGGAGCTTGAGGAAATAGATCACCCCGCAGAAAATAGGATTCACAAAGATTTCTCCTGTGCGGCCATCCCGCAGGTAGGTCTTAGAACTCACCGGAAGCCCTGCCTCTTGGAGCTTTTCTTCGATCTGCTCGGTGGAAGGGGACTGGAATACAGGAGAGGAAAACCATTCATCCAAGGTAGAAGCGGCCCAGCCCAACTCAGTTTCCAGGAGCTGCCCGATGTTCATCCGGGAAGGAACTCCGAGGGGGGTGAGGCAGAGGTCCAAGGGCGTACCGTCTTCCATGTAGGGCATGTCCTCTTCCGGGAGTATCCGGGCCACCACTCCTTTATTACCATGGCGGCCGGCCATCTTGTCCCCTTCCCGGAGCTTCCGTTTAGTGGCGATGAGTACCTTTACCACCTCATCGACCCCGGGGTTGAGATCATCCCCTTGGCTACGCTTGAGCCGCTGTATGTCAATGATGGTTCCGTCAATACCGTGAGGCACCCGTAGGCTTGAGTCTCGTACCTCCTTGGCCTTCTCACCGAATATGGAATTGAGGAGCTTAAATTCCGGAGTGGTTTCGGTTTCGCTCTTAGGGGTTACCTTCCCTACAAGGATATCCCCGGAACGTACCTTCGCCCCTATCCGAATGATCCCTTCGGCATCCAGATTATCCAGGCTTTTTTCAGAGGTATTGGGAATGTCCCGGGTGATCTTTTCCGGGCCAAGCTTAGTTTCCCGGACTTCGGTGAGGAATTCTTTGATATGGATGGAGGTGAACATATCCTCCTTTACTACCCGTTCGGAGATAAGAATCGAATCCTCGTAGTTATACCCATTCCAAGGCATGAACCCCACCAAGATGTTCCGGCCCAAGGCGAGTTCACCGTCTTTCGTCGCTGGCCCATCGGCAATGACCTGTCCAAGAAGCACCTGGTCCCCCATCTGTACTAAGGGACGTTGATTATAGCAGGTATCCTGGTTGGTCCGTTGGTACTTAACCAGATGATACACATCAAAGCCGTAATCGTTGGTTTCCCCAATACGCGGGAGCTTCGCGTCAATATCCGTACCCTTATCAGGTTCAATGGTAATGTCTTGGGAAGTAACCCGCACCACCTTGCCGGCTCTGCGAGCCTTGACCAATACCCCTGAGTCGTAGGCGCATTTTCCCTCCATTCCAGTGCCAACCCGGGGAGCTTCAGGAAAGACCAGGGGTACGGCTTGACGCTGCATGTTGGAACCCATCAAGGCCCGGTTAGCATCGTCATGTTCCAAGAAGGGGATGAGTGAAGCAGATACCGAGATGATCTGTTTGGGGGATACATCCATGTACTGAATATCTTCAGGCCCCCGGGTGGTATAATCCCCCTGCCTCCGACAAGATACCTGCTCATCGCTAAAAGAACCGTCGCTGTTTAATTTAGCCGAGGCTTGGGCTATGTAATACCGATCCTCGTCCATAGCAGAGAGGTATTCGATCTCCGGAGTAGCCACTCCGCGACGTACCTTGCGATAAGGGGTCTCAAGAAACCCGTATTCATTCACCCGGGTATAGTTGGCTAAGGATACGATAAGCCCGATATTCGGTCCTTCCGGGGTCTCAATGGGGCACATCCGTCCATAATGGGTGTAGTGCACATCTCGAACCTCGAAACCTGCCCGATCCCGGGAAAGCCCCCCAGGGCCAAGGGCATTGAGCCTGCGTTTGTGAGTCAGCTCGGCCAGGGGATTCACCTGATCCATGAACTGAGAGAGTTGACTGGATCCAAAGAACTCCTTGATCACCGCTACCACGGGCTTAATCGAAATGAGGTCCTGGGGCTTGATGGTATCCGTCTCTTTGAGGCTCATCCGCTCCTTGGCGATCCGTTCCATCCGGCTGAATGCGGTCTTCATGGCATTGGCCATGAGTTCACCCACGGATCGGACCCGGCGATTGCCCAAATGGTCGATATCATCGATGTTTTCATCCCCCACGTAGACCTGGATGAGGAACTTCATGGTGGCAATAATATCCTGTTTGGTCAGGGTAGAGTCTTCCAAGGGAGGCCTGAAGTCAAACTTCTTGTTGAGTTTATACCGTCCCACTTTCCCCAGATCGTAACGCCGGGTGGTAAAAAACATCCCCACCAAGTCCTTTTCCGCAGCCTCTACTGTGATGGATTCCCCGGGCATGAGGACTGAGTAGACAGTAGAAAGGGCATCTTCTTTGGAAGGTTCATCCCGTTCTGGATCGTCTTTGACAAATTTTATCTCCTCCCGTTCAAAACAGTTGAGGAGCATCGGAGAGTTAAGGGAATCGGGATCCTCAAAATTAATCACCGCTACCGAGGCGATGTTATTACTCAGTAGTTCATCTACATTATGGGGGTGTAGTTTTTCCCCTGCCCGATAGAGTTTTTTTCGTTCGCTGCCTTCAGAGTTACCATCTCCTGCTCCCGTGCTAATCCACACTGCAGCAGCCAAAACCCGGCCTGAAAACCGTTCCCTGGTTTCCCGATCATCCACGACTTCCAGGGTTTCGGTTTTATAAAAGGCCCGGATGATATCCTCCCGGCTTTCATACCCCAAAGCTCTGAGGAATATGGTCCCCAGGATCCGCTTTTTTCGGTCAATTTTGACGTAGATCAGTTCCCTCTTTTGGTCAATTTCAAATTCCATCCAGGAACCGCGATAGGGAATGATCCGGGAAGCAAAAATACCCTTTTCATGGCTGAAAATGACCCCTGGGGAGCGGTGAATCTGGGAAACCACCACCCGTTCCGCCCCATTGATGATAAAGGTACCCCGCTCGCTCATGACGGGAATGTCGCCCATGTAGATATCCTTCTGCCGGATTTCGCCGGTCTGTTGAAAGATAAGGTTTACCCGTGCTTTAAGGGAGACCGCATAGGTGAGCCCCTTTTGCTTACAATCCTGTTCAGAGAATTTGATATTCTCTTCGTCCAAGGTATAATACTCATATTCCAAGACCATATCCCCATTAGGACTTTCAATGGGAAAAGTGGATCTAAAAACTTCCTCAAGTCCCTGTATTTCCAGGGTACTATGGTTTCGCAACCGTTCTCGTTGCAGGAAGCGTTCGTATGAACAGAGCTGAATGTCGATAAGATCCGGAAGATCCATCACATCCTGAATATCCTTCCCGATATACCTTCGTTTACCGGTTGTCTTTTCTGTTACCATGCCTTCCCCCTATGGGCTTAAAATTTACAAAAAGGCCCCAGCAGACACCGGAAGCCTCTTCGGTGAAACCTTATCTAACACCGTTTATTACGCGAAAACTACACTGTATACTGCTAGAGTTACTGAATTTCAACGGTACCGCCAGCGGCAGTGACCTGATCCTTGATTTTCGCAGCCTCTTCTTTGGAAACATTCTCTTTAAGCGGCTTGGGCGCCCCTTCAACGAGGTCTTTGGCTTCCTTGAGTCCTAAGCCGGTAACCGCCCGGACCTCTTTAATAACCGCGATCTTCTTGGAATCGTCATAGGCCTTGAGAATGACATTAAATTCTGTCTTCTCTTCCACAGGTTCCGCCGGTACCCCTACACCACCGCCGACTGCGGCGACTGCCACAGGAGCTGCAGCGGAAACACCAAATTTTTCCTCCAAAGCTTTAACCAGTTCTGACACCTCCAGAACCGTCATGGACGAAATCGCTTCAATGAGCTGATCAATACTAAGGGCTGCCATATTACCTTCTCCTTATATCCTACATAATGTATCCATACGGATACACACTGTCCTTGCGGACTTTCCCGGATTAACGCCGGTATTGTAACCGACAGGAACGGCAGCACCCGAAGCCTGACGGTTTTTTTGTTTGTATGTTTTGCCTTATGGATGGCAAGAGACGCCTCACTCTTTACCCCTCACCTTTTTTATCTCCCACAGCCTTGATAGCCCGCACCAACCGGGCATTGATATCGTTGAGGTCCGCTGCAAGGGTCCGAACCGGACCATTCAAGACCGACATAAGCATGGAAATAAGCTCCAGCTTACCAGGCAGCCTGGAGAAGGCCTCGGTTTGGGCAGCATCGTAGATCGTACCGCCAACCAGAGCCCCCTTTACCTTGAGTACCGGAACCTCCCGGGTAAACTCAAAGAGTATCTTAGCAACTTCGTTTGCATCTTGGGGAGCAATAGCCACTGCAGTGGGACCTACAAGATACGGGGATACATCAGGAGCAGCCAGATGTTCAAAGGCAATCCGGGCAAAATTATTTTTCACTACCTGAAACCGGGAAGCTTTAGCCCCAAGCCGTTTCCGTAGCGTGGTGATTTGCTCCACAGTCAGTCCCCGATAATCTGTAAAGATAAAGTCCTTGGTACTTCCGAAGTTCTTCTCTAATGCCTGTATGGCAGAAACCTTAACGTCCTGTACTTTTTTTGCCACCATGGCCATGGCTTACTCCTCGTCCTTAATTGAGACCCACACCCCGGCTCCCATCGTAGAAGCCACTGAGATCGTCCGAATAAACTCACCCTTAGCATCAACCGGCCGCTTCCGCTTAATTTCAGTCACTGTAGTCTTAATATTTTCGGCCACTTTTTCGCTTTCCATGGAAACTTTACCCACCGCGAGATGGACTACCCCGGTCTTGTCAGCCCGAAATTCGGTACGTCCCTTCCGTAGCTCTGCTAAGGCGCCTTTGAGATCAAAGGTAACGGTCCCGGTCTTGGGGTTTGGCATGAGTCCTCGACGACCCAAGACCATACCCAGCTTACCTACATCTTTCATCATATCCGGGGTAGCCACTGCCACATCAAAATCCAGCCAGCCCCCTTTTATCTTTTCGATTAAATCTTCAGCCCCTATATAGGTAGCCCCTGCTTCCTGAGCCTCTTTTTCCTTTTCGGCTTTACAAAACACGAGGATCCGTTTCTCGCCCCTGAACTGATAGGGTAATACCACCGTATCCCTGACAGATTGGCTTTTTTTTAGATTCAGTTTTACCGAAATATCCACGGTCTCATCAAATTTGCCAGTAGCTAGGGTTTTAACCAAATCCAAAGCCTCCTTTAATCCATAGGAAACGGTACGATCGTATTTTTTAAGTTTATCCAGGTACTTTTTTCCGTGTCTCATGTGTCCACCTCGACCCCCATAGACCGGGCAGTTCCTGCAATGATCTTCAATGCCCCTGCCAGATCATTAGCAGAAAGATCCGGCATTTTGAGCTTGGCAATCTCTTCAAGTTTTGCCTTGGGCAACTTGCCGACCTTGGTCTTATGGGATTCACTGGATCCTTTCTCAATACCTGCGGCCTTTTTGATCAAAACCGACGCCGGAGGGGTCTTGAGGATAAAGGTAAAGGATTTATCTGTATATACCGTAATGACCACCGGTATAACCAGGCCAGCCTCCATTGTCTTAGTTCGCTCATTAAATTGCTGGACAAACTGAGGCGCACTCACTCCATGAGGACCCAGGGCAGGACCTACCGGCGGAGCCGGAGTCGCCTTGCCCGCAGGGCACTGGAGCTTGATAAGGGTGGCAATCTTTTTTTTTGCCATGCATATTCTCCTCGTGTGGTATACCCGGAACAGATTCACTAAGAACCAAGGCTACCAAAATATTCCGGGGTAACGTTTCCGATACAATCAGAAACTCCCATCTAGCGCATGGATATACAAATGAACCTCTTTCAAAACCGATTCACCTTTGAAAGAACCCATCCATCACCCACGCTCATTAAACTTTTTCTACCTGTAAGAGATCGACATCCAGGGGAGTATTCCGGCCAAAGATACCAACCATCACCTTGAGCTTGTTTTTCTCTTGGTTTACTTCTTCAATAATTCCCGTGAAAGATTCAAAGGGACCCTCAATAATCTTCACCTGCTCCCCTGGAGCAAAAGACTGCCGGGTTCGTACCGGCCGTTCACCCTTAATCTCTCCGGATTTTTGCAGAATGATCCGAGCCTCTTCTCCTGGTAAAGGCTGGGGCTTCCGATCTGCGGGAGTCCCTACAAACCCCGTAACTCCCTGGATTTTTTTGATTTTTGAACAAATCCCTTTCCAGGTTAGATCTGGAAGATCCATTTCTATCAGAATGTACCCAGGAAGGAATTTTTTAGTCATAGTCCGCTTCTTTCCGTCCTTGACCTCTACCACTTCCTCAGAAGGAACCTTTACATCCCGAACCTGTTCTTTATCAATCTCTCCTGAGTCGATCATCATGCGTATAGTTTTTTCTATTTTATTCTCGTATCCTGCATAAGTATGGAGGACATACCAGCCCGTTGCCATAGGTTTCCTTTATGTATTAAAATATCGCTTGCACCCCAAGGAGCAACACCACATCCACCAAACCCAATACCGCGGCAATAATCAGTGTAGAAACAATAACCACCTTAACAGAACTGATAACATCATCCCGGCTTGGCCATACAACCTTTCGGAGTTCAGCATACGATTCTTTGACAAATTGAACCATTTTGTTCATGATATCCCCTCTCCATGCAGGTACGATTTTCACAGCACAGGCCAGGTAGGACTCGAACCCACAACATTCGGTTTTGGAGACCGACGCTCTACCATTAGAGCTACTGGCCTAAGAAAACACTCACTTAATTTTGGTTTCTTTATGCACCGTATGCTTTCGATCAAAAGGGCAATACTTATTAAATTCAAATTTCTCCTGGGTATTCCGCCGGTTTTTTTGGGTGGTATAATTTTTCCGCTTACATTCGCTACATTGCAGAGCAATGAGTTCCACTGCTGTTTTTTTTGATGCCATGGTATCCCCTTAACATTTCCCAACCCTCTGGGATAAAATACGTTCTTAAGAAAAACATAGAGCCCTCAAGCGGAATCGAACCGCTGACCGCATCCTTACCATGGATGTGCTCTACCGACTGAGCTACAAGGGCATACACGTATAAGTATCACAAGAATACTAACATTTCTAAATTGTGTCAAGTGATTTTTTACCTGATCTACCGCTATTTTCTTTTTTCTCTATAGCTTGAGCCTGTTTTTCCCTTACATCTAAGGTTACTGTTTCCGTAGGTTGCGGTTTCACCGGTCATGGTCACCCCATAGGCCTTTCTCGATCGCTCATAAAAGGCAAATCCTTGGATCCCTTCGATGGAGGCCGTACCGGGACAGCGCGGATCAATTACCTTCTGGTAAGCAAGTTCCACCGAAGGATCCAGAGTATCCCCTGGGGCTACTTGTACCATTATGATCGGGTGGGGAACATAGGAATCCAGGTTGATCAACTGCAGCATACCATCGAGGAGAGCGGAAATCCTGATACCGTCCACCCGGATAACCCGGGAATTACAGGAAGTTCCCGGAAAAAAGGCATCTGCCAAAACCAACGTATCCCCATGACCCATTCAGAACAAGGCATCCAAGAGCGCCGGACTTATGACTGGGTAATTCCTATAAGTATTACCATCTCCATTTATAAGAACCCTCGCAGGCTTACCGGATATACCGGTGAAGCTGAGTACTAATCCAAGATTCTTTAATGAGACTTGTTCGTAAACTGAAATTTCCAAATAACTCTCATTAACATGAGCCGGGAGTTCCCGCTACTCTGGTGAACCGAAGATCCAGTCGGCTTCGGCCTTCATCAATTCCCATTCTGCACAAGTATCATCGTACACGGCAGCAAAAGCTATTCCCGCCTCCCGAACCCCCTTGAGGGCATGGTAGGCGTCTTCAAAGACAATACAACCAGCGGGTTCCAGCCCAAGCCGCTTTGCTGCAGCCCTCCATATATCGGGGAAACTTTTATCCCTGGCCGCCTCATCGGTGTAGAGGAGGGTGGAAAAAAAATGACGCAGGCCGTGTCGTTGCAGAACCACTTCACAGGCAGCGGGGAAGCAGGAGGTAACCACCGCCAGCGCCCGCCCTGCATCGTATAATTCCCGGACCAGATCCGCTGTTTCTTTTTTCAGGGCCACCGTGGTTCTGTAGTATTCCAGCGTCATCTCCTCCCATTGGCCGATGATTTCTCCGGGGGAACAATCAAAGCCGTAACAGCGGATAACGTACTCTGCGCCTTGAGTCAACGTCATGAGTGCCATATCCTTTTCTAGAACTGCCTCTGGTTTCTTTCCCTGGTCCAAAAGCCAGTCCCGGCATAGATGATCCCAGACATGCATGGAATCGATCAGCGTACCGTCCAGATCAAAGATTGCCCCCTCGTAGTCCCGGATACTTTTTTTCATTTCCCTAAACTCATAAGGTCTCATTCACTATCACCCGTAAATTTCGAGCCGCATCCTGTATGTCGGGCTTGGAGAGGATGCCGGAGATTACCGCGATCCCTGCCGCTCCGGTTTTCATAACTTCCGCTGCGTTAGCTGCGTTGATGCCGCCTATGCCCACCACCGGGATATTCACTGCAGCGCAAATTTCCGCCAGCCGGTTAAGACCGATGGCTTCCCCTGCGTCGGCCTTGCTCCCCGTGGGGTAGACCGCCCCTACACCAAGATAATTCGCCCCTTCGGCTTGGGCTCGCCGGGCTTCTTCCACTGTTGAGGCGGAAAAGCCGATGAACAGACGGTTTCCTGCCAACCGCCGGGCAACAGACAGAGGCAGATCCGACTGACCGATATGAAGTCCTTCGGCGCTCACTGCCAAGGCAATGTCCAAACGGTCGTTGATCACCAGGGGGACATGATGATGCCGGGTGACGGTTCGAACATCCAGGGCGATCCGGTAAAACTCCCCAGTGGAAACCTCTTTTTCCCGGAGTTGCACCATGGTGACTCCCCCGGCAATGGCCGCTTCTACTGCTTCGGTAATGGGCCGCCCCAGGGACAGAATTCGGTCGGTGCAGAGGTAGAGGAGGAAGTTTTGGGCCGTTACCATTGTATCTTTCCCCTTTGACGCAGGGTATCGCCGCGGATCCCGTAGATACTGTCAATTAGAGCGACGCGGAAAGAACCGGGAAGCCGGGCCCGTTCAAAGGCCAGTTCTCCGGCGATACCCATACTGGTGATGGCAGCAACCGCAGCGGCAAACATAGCGCCCTCTGCGCCTGTATCCACCACTGCGGCAGCAGCTCCGCAGAGGGCGCCGATCATACAGCCTGCCCCGGTGATCCGGGTTAGCATCTCTACGCCGTTGGAGATTCGGACAAGCCGCTTCCCGTCTCCCACCACATCGACTTGACCGGTGGCAGCCACCACGCAGCGGTATTTCGACGCCAGAAGGGTTACCGCCTCCTCAATACCAGGGATCGCCCCGTCCGAATCCACTCCTTTCACCTCCCCGTCCTTTCCTGCCAGGGCCATGATCTCCCCCATGTTTCCCTTGATAAGGTCGAGTCCTGCCACTGCATGGAGGTGGGCTAGAATATCAAGGCGCCGCCTGATGGCCCCGCAACCCACTGGGTCTACCACGATGGGCCGCTTTTCCGCTTTAGCTCCCAAGGCAGCCTCTACTGCCGCGGCTTCCTGTTCCTTGATATACGTCCCAAAGTTAATATAGAGGGAACCGGAAATCCGGGCGAAGTTGTAAGCCTCGTCCCAAGCGTCACACATGGCCGGGGATGCCCCGAAGGAGAGGAGAATGTTAGCGCAGTCATTGGCGGTAATATAGTTGGTAATACAATGCACCAAGGGCCGCTGCTTCCGTACTTCATCAATAATGTTTGCTGATTCTTCAATGATCATCTTTAAAATACTCCTATATTTATGGAAAGATCGGGTTATTGCCGTTTTGTCCACCCTAAAACAGCCGGGATATAAAGTATCCCCACCGCGGCTATACTCAGCAAGGTGGGAATCCCTAATGTATACCTGGTACAGAGGGCATAAACTGCCATACCGCCCAGAACCGCCACCAATCCTGGCAGGTTGATTCCAAGCGGGCTTTTGTCTTCAGACCGTTTCATAAAAAAGTCCATAAAGATCACCCCATAAACTGGTACAAAAACCATACCGATGGCAGTAAGAAAATGCGTAAGAAAACCGGAGTACCCTTCTACAGGAAAAGCCACCGACAGGATGCCTGAGAATAAACCGATAACTAAAATAGGGGCTTTGAGGTTTTTTATGGTGATGATCCGAGTGAAGGATACCGCTGCGGAGTAAAGGTCTAGAAAGGCAGTGGTCAGGGTGGAGAAGACCACCACCGCACAGGCGATGAGCCTGAAACGGCTTGCCGCGATGAGGGCAAAGAAATCTTCCCCTGTTTTGAGGGCGATAAAAAGGCCAAAGCTGTACATGCACACACTCCCCAGGAAATACCCTGCGAAGGGTATTACCGAAGCGCAGCACAGGTCCGTTGCCCGGTAACTGTAGTCACCCACCAGGGGAAGCCAGGAGACCGGCATGGCGATGGAAAGTTCCAGGGCCAGGGCAAAACGCAAACCTTCCAAAGGTACTATCGATCCCGGGGCCCTTCCGGCGCTTTCCCAAAAAAGAACTCCTGAGAGGACCGCCAGCAGGATCACCACGGCACTGTTGAGCCACTGGACAGGGCTGCCGAAGATCAAGGCCCAGAGGAGAACCAAAAGGCACAGGACAAGAGAGACCGGGGCAAAGGGAAGGGCTGGAAAAATCCCGGTGATGGCGCCTCCTGCCTGGACCACCATCACCACGGTCCAGCCCGTAAGCTGAATCACATTACCGAGAGCTACCAGCCTACCGCCGTTCCGGCCCAGGGAAAAGGCCGCGCTGTCCATGGCGTTGCGCCGCCGGATAAAGGAAACATATCCCCCCAGGGCAAGAATACCGGTCCCCATAAGATGCCCCAGGATAATGGTCGTAAGGGCCTTACTGAACCCCAGAGGCGCAAGGAGTCCTCCGGTGTATATTTCGGAAATGGATATGGCCGCTCCCAGCCAAAGCAAAAACATGCCGTTCTTTTTCATCCCGGCCACCTATCCAATTTCCATTCCGGCCCTGCGGTAGAGGGCGGTTAAATGGCCCACTGGCCCGGTCCCTTTTCCCACATCGTATGAATCGATGATGGCCTGGGTGATATAGTTTTTTGCCGCTCGTACCGCATCTTCCACCGTATCCCCCAGAGCAAGCCGGGAGGCAATGGCCGAGGAAAGGGTACAGCCCGTACCGTGGGTGTTTTTGGTGTCGATCCGGCCGGCCTGGAGGAAGACGAAGTTCCCATCGGCAAGGAGCAGATCTCCAGCCCCGTCCTCCATCCGGTGTCCTCCCTTGATGAGGACGTTCTTTGCCCCCTGTTCCGCAATGACCCGGGCAGCCCGCCGCATATCCTCCTCAGTTTTAATGGAAAAACCCGCCAAAATCTCCGCTTCGGGAATATTCGGCGTTATCACATCGGCAATTTCCGTCAATCCTCGGATCGCCGGAACTGCTTCTGTTCGCAGCAGGGGGCAGCCGCTTTTGGAAACCATCACCGGATCGACGACGATGTTTTTCGCCCCCAGGACACGGAGCCGTTCCCGGATGGTCCTGATGATCCCGGCGCTAGAAACCATGCCCACCTTGACCGCGTCTACCCGGATATCCTCAAAAACCGCCCGGATCTGGTGGTCCACCATATCCGTATCAATTTCTTGCACGCCGTAAACTCCCTGGGTATTTTGCGCCGTTACTGCGGTAATAACGCTCATCCCGTACACCCCCAGCGCGCACATGGTTTTAAGGTCCGCCTGAATCCCCGCACCGCCGGAAGCATCCGAGCCGGCGATGGTCAACACGTTTTTCATACATCTCCTTTTATGGGCATAAAAAAACGCCCCCGGGGAAAATACCGCGGAGGCGTCATCAGCCATTCCCTCCGCCGGCATTATCCGGATCAGGTTCAAGGGTTCGGCGCTTCGATTCACGCCATCTCAGCCGGAAACATCCAGCTCCCCATATATATACTCCTTTAAAAATCCCGATTGGATTTTTAAAGGAACCTTATAATCCCATAGTACCATACATAAAATCATTAGTCAACACCCCCTTTTAAAACCCGGTTTATGGGGAAACGGCTCAAGATGCCGGATAGAGCGTCCCGACGGTACCTGTCTACGAATAAAACGGATTAACCCAGAGCTATTCTGCAGAATATGACTGGGGATCCAGCGCATCCCGCAGGCCATCTCCCACAAAGTTAAAAGCCAAAACACTCAAGAGGATCAGCAACCCTGGAGGCGCCCAGAGCCAAGGCCGGGCGGTAAGGGTACTGAGGGATTGCGCGTCGGTGAGCATGTTTCCCCAACTCGCCGTAGGCGGATT
>JAITAI010000186.1 GCA_031284195.1 Treponema sp. | reverse complement strand
AAACCGGGGATTCTGATATAACCCTGGCCAATCTTATAGGAGATACGATGCGGAGTATGGATACCCCCTACATGATTCCGGGTATACCGGTGAAGGTTCCGGGTATACCGATGAAGATTCCGGCTCTGCCTCCGCCTATAATGCCCTATACCGGCGCCGTCAGTGCCAAGTCTCCATGCAGGTATACCTCAGGATACACCCGTACAAAAATAACCCAGAGTCCCAACAACTCCTGGCTATGCGTTCCCTATGAATGTATTCTATTATAACCTTATGAATTACCTACAACTTCCGGTATATGAACATAAAGACCTCATACTGAAAGCCCTCGAAGCCAATCAAGTGGTGGTGGTGGAAAGTCCCACCGGTTCAGGGAAAACTACCCAGCTACCGGTGATACTCCATGATGCGGGGTATACGAAAAACGGCGTTATCGGGGTAACCCAGCCACGGCGCATTGCCGCGGTTTCGGTCAGTGAATTTATCGCCCGCCAGCTAGGATGTACCCTGCCAGGGATCGTGGGGTATAAGATGCGCTTTGAAGATAAAACCGATCCTTCCACGGTGATCAAGATCATGACCGATGGTATCCTCTTACAGGAGATGAAACTCGATCCCTATCTTTCCAAATACGGCAGCCTCATTGTGGATGAGGCCCATGAGCGGAGCCTCAACATCGATTTTATCCTCGGTTTGTTGAAGCGGGTTCTGGAAATACGGCCGGAATTTAAGGTTATTGTATCTTCGGCGACCATTAACGCTCAGGTCTTTTCCGTGTATTTTGGGGAATGTCCAGTGGTAAAAATCGATGCGATTACCTATCCGGTTACCCTCATCTACGATCCCCCGGCAGTACTGTCCACGCCGGGATCCCCACCAGGGGGACAGACCGCCATAGACGCCATTCTGGACAAGATCGATGCTATTATCGAACGAGTCATAAGCGAAGCGCGGTCTGGGGATATCCTGGTCTTTTTACCTGGTGAAAAGATGATCAAGGACTGCATGAGCCGGCTCGTTTCAGGTCCCCTGGCTTCGTACCTGCACCTCGTCCCCCTCTATGGCCGGCTCGGCAAGGAAGAACAGGAACGGGTCTTTGAAGGGGCTCCTCTGGGAAAAACCAAGGTGGTGATTGCCACCAATATTGCGGAAACCTCGGTTACCATTGACGGTATTACTACGGTGATCGATTCGGGCTTATCCAAACTTAACTACTATAATCCCCGGACCTTCACCTCAAGCCTGGTGGAAGGTCCTGTGTCCAAAGCGTCGGCTAATCAGCGCAAGGGCCGGGCAGGCCGTACCAAGCCGGGAACCGCTTACCGGCTCTACACGCGGAAGGATTTTGAGAACCGGCTCCTCTTTACCACTGAAGAAATCTACCGTACCGACCTCTCCGAAGTAGTGCTCCGCATGGCTGACCTGGGGCTGACCGCGTTTGAAGAATTTGATTTCATTGCCCCTCCCAACCGGGAGGGACTCATCGCGGCTATTGAGACCCTGAACCTCCTGAACGCCCTGGAAAGGGACCGGACCCTTTCCAAGATAGGAAAACTTATGACCGAGTTTCCCCTACCGCCTCGGCAGTCCCGGATCATTGTGGAGGCCATCATGCACTATCCCCGGATAATCCAAGAGACCCTCATCGCCGCGGCCTTTCTTTCGACCCAAAGCCCTTATATCCTGCCT
Organism: Treponema sp.; assembly: GCA_031284195.1. Lineage (GTDB taxonomy): Bacteria > Spirochaetota > Spirochaetia > Treponematales > Breznakiellaceae > JAIRLU01. The sequence continues at coordinate 2,307 of JAITAI010000186.1, read as the reverse complement.
CCAGGAGAGGAAACCGATGCCCGCAAAGCCCACCACCGTTTCCGGGATCCCGGAGGGGATTTTGTTTCCTATCTTAAACTCTATCAGGCATATCAAGATGCCCGTAACAAAGCGCAGTTTTGCGAGAAAAATTACCTGGATGAACGAGCTATGACGGAAATTATCAATGTTACCGCCCAGCTTGGGGAGATTGTCACGGGGCTTAAGATTCCCATCCTTTCAAGCGCTCCACTTTTCCAAACCGAAGACTACCTCTGTGCAGTGGCCCGGGGGCTTATCCAGTTTGTCTGTATCCGGGAAGGCCGGAACATGTATCGGAGCCTCACTGCGGATCGGATATTGATTCATCCTGGTTCAGTGATGTTCAAGATGGATCCCGAATACATCGTAGCCGGCGAAATCGTGCGGACCACCCGGATGTATGCCATGTCGGTTTCTCCTCTTTCACGAAAAGCCCTAGAAAAGATAAGCAATACCCTATTTGAACGCCTAGGGGCAAGGACTTCCTGGCCTGCGGCCAAGGAACCGCGCGCAGAGACCCTGACCAAACGGGTGCGGGACTTTACCCATACCATTAAGATTGGAGATGAAGTGTTTGAAATTGGGACGGTTAAAGGGAAAAAACTGGTTTCCCTCCCCTGGGAACGGTTGGTTAAGGTAAAAGATCACCTGGGAACGGATCCCCTGTCTATGTATAAGGGCCTGCGAGGCAGAATTACCCTGGGAGGCGTCTATACCTTGCTGCAAGGCGAGAAGCTGGAACTCATCCTTTCCCTGGCAGCTTCATTGGACCTTGAAGGGGTACTGGAAAAGCAATGGCCTCGGAAAGAACGGTTCAATTCCCAGGAGAACCTTCCGGCCCTGCTCAAGGTTCTCCCAGACCTAGTAAGCCCGGCGGTATGGAAAGCGAACAAGAAGGATTTGGGGTTTATCTGCCTTTTGACCGACGGTACAGGCAATTACTGGTTTACCTGTTCCCGGGGCTTTTATACCAGCCTGAACGAAAGTCTAGCCAGTCTGGAGGCCCTCATCGACGACCTAGGGGAAAATGCGGATCTGGAGGTAAAGCAGGTGGTGAATCAAACCTATAGAAGACTTGCCGATTATGTGGGTTAGGGATAAGCCTTCATGGTCTCCTCAGTTATAGAAGAAGCTGCGGGGTATTCCCGGTCCCCTGCACTCCCCAGGTTCTCCTTCTCGATATACTAAAGATGACGCAGCGAAGACCCCCTCAAGGGAGCCATCTAAGTGGCTTTCCGTGCGAGTTCCCTCATATCCTCCAATACCGGCAGCGCACTGGTCATTCATGGTACAATCCACCACCTATTCGTCAAAGGTTTGGGACTTACCGTCTTGACCCCCCATATTAATACGCATCTGGCACCTGGATGTGGGAGAAAATCTAGGTTACTGCTTTATATCATTAAGAAGGGGATATCCTTTTGTACGCGGTATTCACTAGAAAGAAAGAATGTCCCTCAGGATATCTGCCGCTTCTCTGGACTAACCTGATTGTAATCTATGAAAAAATCCTTTCAGTACGTTCATGGTTGCGTATAACCGGGGAGCTACAGTTTTTGTAGCGCTCATTCAGGATTAAGCTCACCCATCCTACTTTCTAGATCACTTTCAAAATTCCCGGTCAATTCAGGCTTTCACCTGAACCAACCGGGAACCAGTACGCATCCGATCCATCACTCTGAGCCAAAACATCATTAACAATGAATCGAATTCTGATAATTCCGTCTCACTATGTTTTCTATAAGACAAAATTACTCCCCTGAATATACACGGTACATCCAGTGAATAAGCCCCCTATCTCATGATAAAGTCTATGATACTAAGTATATCTCCTTAAACGGCTTATGTCAATGAAAGGCAAAACAACAACCATGAAAGAAGGCGGCTCACGCTCAAAGTTCAGGTACGAACAGTTTTTCTCTCCCTTCAAAAAAACGCCTCATGATTCATGTTTAGGATCCTCAAGCGGAAATATAGTAGTGATACAAACAGTACGATGACTGTTCAATAAAGCCATCCTTGAGAGACTTTTCCCCCTATCAGACTTGGAAAAACCTCTTGATCTAAAAGAAAAGCATAACAAACCATTTCTTGAAAAAAAAGCTTCATGCGTAGAGCATCGAACTTAGATTAAGAGTTTCTCAGAGACTTTCTGTTGCTGATTCTGCGTGAAATAGATTCCATATTTTTGATCGGTCTTGGCGATATGGGTTAATATCCACTCCCGCAGGTACCGGACAAAGGTATTGGGAACGATTGCCCTACCGCTTTCAAAGTTTTTAACGT
>JAITAI010000153.1 GCA_031284195.1 Treponema sp. | reverse complement strand
AATACCCTATATCTTTATATAAAAATCGCTAAAACGCCGTGGAACCGCAGGTTCGCCAGCCGGAAGGTTATACACAATAGGTTTTTGAAATTTTTATAAAAAGCTATCGCATTGAGATTCTCTATGCTAAACTATATATAAATAGGTCTTGGAGGATTTTATGGTACGATATTGGCTTTCCTTACTCGTATTTTTAGCCGGAATTACTTTGACGATCTATACCTCAGGAGGTCTTGTATTATTTTATTTGGATATTCCCAGTCTCATAATTGTGGGAATATGCCCGTTTCTTTTTGTAAGTATATTATTTGGGTTTAAGGAAATGGTTTCGTCCTTTTCAGTTTCTTTCAAAGAAGATGTTGAAAAGGGAACGTTACTAGAAGCATTAAATTTTTTTAGCGTATATGGAAAAACAACATGGATTGCAGGGTTTATTGCCGTACTTATTGGAGTTATTGCAATGTTAGTAGCGCTGGAAGATAAAACCGCATTGGGGCCCAATATGGCCTTGGCATTAATTTCAATGCTATACAGTGGAATAATACATGTGGTAATAATAACCCCATGTATAATCTTCATAAAAAGGCGATTGAAAGCATAAAAAGATAAAGCAAAAATGTACTGCCCCTAACCCGGCAGCAAAGATGCCGTAGAGTGATTATGCGCAAGCCCCGCAAACGGGTCTGACGGGTCTAAAGGTCCTCATCTGCCCGTGAAATAGCGTCACAAACCTCCATACAATACTCGTCCCAGCTTGGCCGCCGGTAGGGTGTTTCTTCCATAGGTTTTCCAACTTACTCCTCATCGGCCCATTGTATCACCGGGAACGTTTATGTAAGTATTATAAAAGGTGAGTTTACCGAGTCATTACAGGAGTTCCTATGAAAAGTCCCTCGTTTCTTACGGTGTGTATGAACCCAAGCCTCCAAAAAACCCTGGGTTTTTCCGCTCTGACCAGAGACCGGGTAAACCGTACTGAAAAGCATCGTCTGGATGCTTCCGGTAAAGGGGTGAATGTGAGCCGGGTCTTAAGCCAATTAGGAAAAACCAACTGCCATGTAACCCAACTGGGAGGGAGCCTGCGGCCCCTGTTTCTGGACCTTTGTGCCCAAGACAAGCTCTTGGTGGAGTGGGTTGAGAGCGGCAGTCCTATCCGCTTCTGCTATACCTTGTTAGACGACGCGGACCACAGCGTTACCGAACTGGTTGAGGAATCCCTGCCTGTTACCAAGGGAACCGAAGAAAGGCTCATGGCAGCCTATACCCGGCTGCTCCCGGCTTATGAAACGGTCATCATTTCCGGTACCAAGGCTGCGGGTTTCTCGGATGCGCTGGTGCCCTGTATGGTCCGCCAAGCCAAGGAAGCAGGCCGGCAGGTGATCCTGGACCTCCGGGGAAAGGACCTCATCAATAGCCTTAGGTATAAGCCCGATATTATTAAGCCTAATCTGCTGGAATTTGTGGAAACCTTTGCCCCAGAGCTGAAGGCCGGGCTCTTTGTCCCTGAAGCCTCAGATACCCCCCAGGACGAGCTTATACGACGCCCTATCCAGGAGCTATGCCTTGAACTATGCCGGAACTACCAATGCCGGATCGTTCTTACCAGAGGGGCGCAAAGCATCTGGTTTGCCGAGTCAAAGGGTTTTGCAGAATATGCGCTCGAGGCGCTTCAGCCGGTCAATACCACGGGGTCAGGGGATGCTTTTACTGCGGGCCTTGCGGCTGCCCTGGGTGAAAGGGCGGACCTGGAAGCTGCAGTTGCCCAAGGGGCCCGCTGCGGCAGGCTCAACGCCGGACTTTTCAAAGTCGGAGTAATCGCAGAAGCTCAAGAAGCGATTTGTTAGAGGATAAATGGATAAACCCCAGGGCTTCTGCCTATGTATGCTACAGATTTTCACGGATGAAACCGTCCTGGAATAAATAAACGTATAGAAGTTTTCCAAGGAGAGGGGTCTTTCCCCCTTTGCTTCACCCCAGGCAAGGCATCCTTTCATGTTTACTAAACCTATGGCGCGTTGCCCAACTGTCCGCAGGCCCCGGCAATACATAGACCCTTTCGTAACCTCCGGGTTACCTTGAGTCCCCGCCGTTCAAGCCGCTGGATATACGCGTTCATTTCCCTGCCTGAAGGTTCCCGCAGGGCTTGGCCTTCAAAGACCATACCCTCCACCGGATTCCAAGGTATGAGGTTTACCACCACATCAAGACCTGCAGCAAATGCAGCAAGGGCATCACTATCCTCTTGCCGGGTATTGATACCCCCCAAAAGAACCGCCTCCAACGTGATACGCTGCCCTTGCTGCTGCTGATAATCATACAGGACATCCTTGAGATAGGGAAGAGGGTTGCTCCGCGTTACCGGCATGAGCCGGGAACGAAGGTTGCTATCCCCGGTGGTGAGGGAAAGAGCAAGCCGTACCTCAGGTCCTGTAGCAGCAAGATTTCGAATACCTGTAATGATACCACTGGTGGATAGGGTAATGCGCCGTTTTGACAAACCAAGCCCCCGGCTATCAGTAAGCACGGTCAGGGCCTTACGGAGTTCAGGAAGGTTCAAGAGAGGCTCTCCCATACCCATAAACACGATGTTGGCAATCTCCGGTTCTATCGAACGGAGATGCAGAAACTGTTCAAGGATTTCCCCAGAATCCAGGTTGCGGGTAAGCCCCCGAGTCCCGGTCTTACAGAACACACAAGCCAGAGGACACCCTGCCTGAGTAGAAAGGCAGGCGGTTTTACGGCGCTCACCATCGGTAAGGAGGACCGCTTCAATGGATTCCCCATCGTGCAGGCGGATGTACAACTTGACCGTACCATCAGGATCCTCTGCACGCCCTGCAATGCCGCTGGAATAGAGGGAGAACCGTCGTTCCAAATCGTCCCGTAAGGGGATGGCCAAGTTAGTCATCTCCTGAAATGAGGAGACCCCTCGAGCGATCCACTGAAATACCTGTTCCGCCCGAAATTTCGGAAGGGGTTTAAGGGTTTCCGCTAAGTCCTCAAGAGGCAGCCCTGAAAGGACCGGTTTAACCTGGTGATACAAAACAGCCTGCAACGCCTTTTAGGATCTAAGTTTTTCACAGAATTCCATAATAGAGGTATTACGGATTCCCATTCGTTGAAAGGCTTCTAAGGTCTCGATGGCTTTAAATTTTTCCCCTTTTCGGAAGAGACAATCTGCCAATTCGAGGTAAAGCCGGTAATTTTTAATGTCCTGTTGGATAAGCCGCTGGAGGGATTCAATGGCCTCACCATATTTGCCCTGAACCTTGGCCACCACTGCCAATCCCAGGACCGCATAGGTATCAAATTCAATGTTAAGGGCCCGACGGTAATAATCCACTGCCTGATCATAATCCCCCATATTCCGGTAGGCATCCCCTGCACGGGTGAGGATAACCTTATTCCGAGGATCCTGTTCCAGGATCCGGTTCCAGTATTCAAGGGAACGGCTTTGCTGATTCATGCCCCGGTAACAGTCTGCAAGGCCAAAAAGCGCGTAAAAGTTATAGGGATCTTTATGCAGGGCCTTCTCAAAAAAGGTAATACCATGGTCAAAGGTTTTCAATTTCCGATGACAATTCCCAATAGAGGTAAGTACCCGGATATCGACATTTTCTTTACCAATCTCAAGCATTTTTTCCCAATAGAACAAGGCATCCCGGTATTCTTTGAAATCATAGTGGAGATGACCCAATCCAATGATAGCATAGGGGTTCCGATCTTCCATTTCCAATACCCGCAGGTACACCTCCTTGGAGTGTCTAAAATCCCGAACCTTGCGGTACGCATCGGCAACCCGGGTAAGCACGGTGATGTTCTTATCATCATGGTGCAGGTACTGTTCCCAGATTTCTATGGCCTTGTGGTATTGGCTGAGGGCCTTATAACAATCCGCCAAACCAAAAAGGGCATAATTATTTCCCGGATGCTGGATCAAACATCGCTGATAAAACGTAATCGCTTCCTTAAAGGTACCTCGTTTACGGGCAGCGTCCCCCATACCTACCAGGGCATAGTTATTATTATCATCCATTACCAGGATCTTATTAAAACATTCTATGGCTTCCAGAATTCTATCTTCTTTTAACGATTGATACCCTTTTTTAGATAATTCTGAAATATCCTCCATATCCTGTTCATCGCTTCCCGCAACTCCTATAGAAGCACCGGTTCCCTCAAACCCCAAGTCTCCACCAGTGCTCTTCCTATAGAACGATCCAACGCCCTGTATAGGGTAGCTTCTTTGCTTTGTTTCATCACTCATTGGGAGGATCCCCTTCTTCATGTATTAAATTTTTTATTAAAACAGAGAACTGCATAGCAATTGATTCAAATTTAGTATGATCCGGTGCAATCCAATACATACGAAGGGCATCTATATACCGGTCTTTGGATTTATAATAATCCCCGACCCGTGAAAGTCCATCGGAATAACCGGTGGCTAAAAATATCTTCTTAGCCCCTTCTATATCTCCTGCATTATACAGCATATTTCCTTTACGATTAAGCGCTGCTTTTTGGGCCCTGTCCATTTTGAATTTTTGAGTGGTTTTTATAAATATATTCTGATCGTCAAATTTATCAAAAATTTTTTTATAATCCATTCTGGGCCTAGACTATTAATATTAGAACCCTTTTCAAAATCTGCCATTTTGAAAAGCCTCATTATAATATTATTATTATTTAATATCGGTAAAATTACAATCTTTTTTACTTTTTTCTTTCTATAATATACTTTTGAGCAGATATCCCCGGTTTACCGCCATACAAAGAAATCCACTACTGAACGGCCATATCGTTTTGACTCCTCAAGAACGACCTTTTCAACGGAGAGCGCTAGACCCAGGTCTTCCAAATAGGGGTCTTCTTGGGGACGGTGCACGAGGAGCCACGAACCGGTCTGTATCAGCGGGGAAGCGGCGATTGCCTTGACCAGATCCCCTTTAAACCGGTAGGCAAAGGGGGGATCGCAGAAAATAACCCCAAAGCTCCTGCGAGCCCGGCGGATATAGTGTTCCACGGCCATGAATCGGCACTGGATCCGGACCGGTGCAATAGCCACATTTTTGATCAGGGTTTTCCATTTCAAGGGGTCCTTTTCCACTGCTTCAATAGGGTTTGCGCCCCGGGAAGCAGCTTCCAAGGCGATAATACCGGACCCGGAGAACATATCAAGAAAAGCGCATTGATCCAGATCCCCTAGTTTGGCAAATACCGATTCCCGCATCCGATCCATTGCAGGGCGTATGATCCCCAGAGGAACCTGCACCTGCTGTCCCCGCAAAGAACCGCCGGAAATACGCATATTTCAATACTTTTTTAAAAGTGCACTGAGTTCATCGGTACTAACCAGAGGTTCTATGTTCGACTGGTCGGTTTTGTTTCGGAAATCATCAATGAGCTTTTTTCGGGTCATACTATGGGCTTGTAAAAAGGTGGTTTTTTCTCGAAGTACGGGAAACCGGAGGACTGAAATATTCCCGGAACCGGTCAAAAGTTGGGTTAAAATCTGTAAAAATTGACATTCTATATCGTATAAATTAACTAACTGTTCGTTCCGTTCTATCAAATGCGGGTTCTCCAAGAGCCCATCCAAAAGCAGCCCTAGGGTGTCATCGATAAAATCAATATCTTCCATGGTTTTTTTCAGAAACAGTTCCGGGTCCGGTTCAAGGACGAGTATATCTTGGACCATCCTGAGCCTGATATTAATAAGAAAAATATTATCTTCAAAATTAATATGTTTATTCATACCTTTTACCTTTATTATCGGTACATTTCTGGTATATACCTATGGATTTTTTACTTTTTCTGCTTATTCGGGTTTTACTTGGATGCTTATCCGTTCATTCTTCTCAGTCTGCATGAGCATCAATATCTGGGGCGCCTCAAAGGGAAGGGAAAGGCCATAGACTTCTTCCACATCGGAGTTGAAAAAAATCCGATGCCTTATCACCGGTGGAGGCTCCATAACTTCAGCCTCGGAAGGGGGAATATCCAGGGGGGTGATGGCCATATCAACGGCTCCGGTATATACCTTTGTATCACGAGGAGCGGTTTTGGTAATCCTCAGATAAGTAGTCCCCTGAAACCATTGGGCTGAAATCTTCAGGGTATTACCCCCCAAGCTAATCTTCTTGGTTCCTGAAGAGGGAGATTTTTGCTCAGAACTCACCTTCGAGAAGATCATCCCGAATCCAAGGCATACGAAGATGGATATGAACAACATGGTATAAGCCCGGTTGGAGGTAAGGGTACCGAATAGAGAGGGACTGGTCTTGGGTATATCCCGGTTCATTTCGCGTACTGCCGGGGAAGCCCGTTCGAGCCGGTGTGCCCGGGAATAATAGAAAACCACCTCCCTGTCCATATTTTTGGGGGGCGCCGGAACAGGCTTGTCTTCCATAAAATCAACCTCCGATCAAGCAAGGAATTGAGATCAATTCAAACAAGGAATTGAAGGCAATACCCCACTGGTACTTCATGCAGAGTCGCACAATGAAGATAACCAGGCCGCGCCTGCAATGGCTGCGGCCTTTTCCGCCAACCCTACAGGATCAATAAACCGGTTCCCTATGGATCGACCGGTTTCAATGAGCAGTGCCGCTGCTGCCAGGGCACAAGTATACCCGTCAAAACAGGAGTTCCGCTTCATCCGGGCAGCGATGGCCGCACAAAACCCTGCAAGCAGGTCTCCCGCACCTCCGGTAGCTAAAACCGGAACCATACCGTCCACCACTCCTAGCCGTCCGTCTTGGCAGGCAATGAACAGTACATGTCCCTTGAAGAGAATCACCGCCTGTTTTTCTTGAGCTAGTTTTCTGAGCAAAGGACCCGGATGGGCTAGAACCGTTTCTATGGACACCCCTGCTAAGGCGGCGCATTCCCCAGGATGAGGGGTAAGGATGGCGTTTCCGTGGAAAACCCCATCCTTGGCGAGGGAGATGGCTTCCGCATCTAAGATGAGGGGGATCCCTTCCCATTCTCGAACCAAAGCCCGATGAAAGAGCATGGCTCGATCCGGAGTTTTCCCCCACCCAGGACCGAGGAGCAGGGCATCAGGATAGAACCGCGTTTCCTGACCAGGGGTATAGACCACACTGTCTTCGGCCCCTGCAGGGACCACCATGACTCCTCCTGCAGAGGCGGCCAGGATGGGATAGATGGAGGTATCGACTATGAGCCTAACCAATCCTGCCCCTGCTGCTTGAGCTCCTACTGCGGCAATCCGGGCCGCTCCGGTACTCCCCGGTGAACCTGCATGGATTTCCACCACCCCCCGCTGGTGTTTATAGGCATTCGGTTTAATGGGAGGAATCCGATATTGAGCCTTTTCCCAACTGAGGAGTTCCTCTCCTTCAAAGGTATTGATAAGGGCCGGAGGAAAGATCCCCTCTACCGGTAAGATGGTTCCCCCATAAGGCCGGGCAGGGGGATTATAGAGGGCAGCCTTAACCGGTTCTATGGCAAGACTGATATCCGTTTTGAGGATGAGCATGGGCTGCTCCCAGCAATCGAAATTCCCTGAGGGCAGGTCTATGGAAACCACCAAAGGCCGCTGGGAGGGCCTTTGGGTATAATTATAATCAGCATTAGTGAGGGCATTGACGGTCTGTACCATAGCTGCAGCAGTTCCCCTAAGGGGCCCGGTAAGCCCAGTTCCCGCAATACCGTCGATAATGATATCCCTTTGACCGAAGAATTGCTGGGGATCCTTGAGATCCTTCCAGGTAAGAATCGAAACCCCCAGTTTACTGAGAGACCGAAGGGCCTCAGCGTGAGGACTGCGTTCCTCCTCATTAGGGAGGCGCTTGAGCACCACGGTCTGAAAAGATGCTCCCTCTAAACCGTTCAGGAGCAGCGCTCTGAGCATGACCATGGCATCGGCGCCGTTATTACCAGAACCTGCTAAAACAAGCATACGAAGAGATGGACCCTGAAAAAAGGCCGGGTAAGATTGAAGCAAAGCCGCTGCACAAGCCCGGCCTGTTGCCTCTACCAGGGCAAAGGGATTAAGTCCCCAAGAGGAAGAAGCCTCTGCATCCAGGGCTTGGGCAGTTTTCGCGGTGACCAGTTTTACCGGACTAGCAAGGAGGGAGCCGCGGGATGGTAGCATCATAAAGGAGCATCTCCTATCAATTTATCGGTTCGCCACCAAACGAGCTTTATGTCCCAATTATCCACCAAGAGGCCTGAGAGGATCCCGTCTTCGGCCAGATCAAAGGCGTTGAACTGTAATTCATCAGGATCCACCTGAATAAACCCCCGGTGTTGTTCGCCGTTGGCCGCAGAGCCAGCGGCTAAAATCAAGATAGCATACCCGGCCTCCACTGGAACGTACAAGAATACCCGTTCCTTTCGGATGACCCCCAACAGAGAATAAAACAGCTTTACCGGGATCTTACGGCCGCTTTCGATTAGGGTAGATTCAAAAAAGGGAACTTCGATAGTTCCCTCATAGGAGCCGTCTTCTACCCGCATAACCCAAATCACCGAGCTGTCCGGCTCACTACCGGATCGGGTATTGGTGGATTCATCGTAGATATCCCGGTAATAATCCGCCTTGAGGTACAACTTTCGCTCATCCGGCGCCACCGTAATAGCATCCAAAGAGACGATTACCATATCCCTATCCGGCGGAATGGGGAGGGCAGTATTCTGTAGTTTAACCACATAGAGGGACATCCCATCCGCGTCGAACCAATAGATATTCCAGCCTGTGGGAAGGCGGCACACCACTGCCAATTCGTCCTGGACCGAAGTGTACAGTCCTTCGATTTTCGGGAAGGGGCTGCCTCCAATGCCCTCCTGGCCCAGATACTGCACAAAGCGGCCATATTCGTCAAAATGCAGGATCACCTTATTGAGGATGGCCTTTGACTCAGGATCAAAACGGTGCCCTTCATCGGGAAGCTGGTCTTCCACATACAGATGTTTCCGGGAATCCACGGTGATTTTTCCCGGAGCCTGGAGGGGATAGGTAACGGCCCAGCGGGTTACAATTTCCCCTTCCTTTAAGGGCAGCAAGGTTAGGGGAAGGGGGTTGGTTTGATCATTATAAATCATAAATAAAAGATCCCCATAGGAATTATACCGGACAATCTTTTCCCCATTACCATCGGAAATATAAAAAAGGCCATCCCGCATGGCGAGCTCGGTCCTCCGGATACCCTGATCACCCTCCAGGTTATAGAGGGCTATTTGATCTTCCATGCGTCCGATTTCCAGCGTGAACAGATTTTCCCGGGTGATAGAAGGGAACGGTTCCTGAGTACAGGCCCCTGCCAAGAGGCTAAAGAGGGTACTTATCAGTATCCAGGGGCTCACGGATAGGCTCATAAAGGAACCTTAGACGCCTCAAGGGAACTTGTCAATCTATGGTGAAGGGAGATGCTAAAAGGCAGAACGGAGGACTCGGAAACCAAGGTCACTATATCCTTTGGAGGGGTCTCCTCCATGCCGATAGGTTGAACGCAGACACGGAGCCTTACTGTTCCAACTGCCGCCTCGGGTTACCCGGACTGGATCCGGGAAAAGGGCCTGGGTTCCGGTTTCATATCCCCCATACCAATCCCAGCACCACTCCCATACATTACCGGCCATATCATACAAACCACGGCTATTGGGAACCTTCAATGCCACCTCATGAGTTTTATTATCGCTGTTTTCAGTATACCAGGCAAGGGAGTCCTCTCCTTCGGGATAGACCCCATCCGCCATATCCAGTTTTCGCTCCCGGGCCGCATATTCCCATTCCGCTTCGGTGGGTAAACGGTACCCCTTCGCGGTAAGATCCGCGCTTATGTGATTCTCCCTCCAGGTGTACACCGGGGTCAATCCTTCTTTTTGACTCAATTTGTTGCAATACTCCACCGCATCATACCAGGTTACCTGTTCGACCGGCAGGGTCTCCCCCTTAAAACGACTGGGGTTGTCCCGCATAAGGGCCTGGTATTCTTTTTGGGTTACTTCGGTCTTTCCTATCATAAAACTCCGGATCCGTACCTCACGGACCGGTTTTTCATCTTCCTCACCGGTGGTATTCCCCATTTGAAAGACCCCGCCTTCAACCCATACCAGGTGTTCTGGAACCGGTTCTGCCGCATGGTTCTCCTGAGATCGTTCCTGATCTGGAGCATCGGGAACCGGGACCTGGATTATCTCCCTCGGGGTATCCTTAGTAGGGAGGTCCCTGGTATCGTTTGATTTGGCCGGTTCAGTGGTCTTTTCCTTGACTGAAGGCGGTTGCTTCCCCTTATCCATAGCACCCTCTCCATAGACCAAAGAAGTGAGAAGTAAACCCAGACACATCAACCCCCAGGTTTTCATACATTATCTATGATACTATAAACGGTGTATTTTTCAACGGATCTTACCCTTGTAGATCTGGAGTAACCGCAAAAAAGGCTGTGGATCTTCACCGTCTTGTCAATAGGGAAGTTTACACGTTACAGTAATTTATGCTTGAAAATTTCATCAAAGCCCTATTCGGTTCCCAACATGAACGGGACCTTAAAGCGCTATTGCCTATATTACACCGGGTCACTGAAAAGGAAGCCTGGGCCGCAGGGCTTCCCCCAGAGGAATTTCCCCGGATGACCCATCAATTCAGAGACCGCTACACCCATGGAGAAAGCCTGGATGCGCTGCTCCCCGAGGCCTTTGCCCTAGCCCGGGAAGCAGCCCGGCGAAACCTGAGTGAACGGCCCTACGATGTGCAGGTTCTGGGTTCTATCGTACTCCACCAGGGTAAAATCGTGGAGATGAAGACCGGGGAAGGGAAGACCCTGATGAGCGTTGCTGCAGCTTACCTTAATGCCATTCCTGGGGAAGGGATCCATGTGGTAACGGTAAACGATTATCTGGCAGACCGGGACGCGGAATGGATGCGGCCGATTTTTGGGTACTTAGGACTCACGGTGGGAACCATTCTTTCGAACATGGATAATGTCCGGCGTAAGGAAAACTACGGCTGTGACATTACCTATGGAACTAACAACGAGTTTGGGTTTGATTACCTCCGGGACAATATGTGCCGAGACCTGGCAAGCCGGGTACAGCGGGGTCATCATTTCTGTATCGTCGATGAAATCGATTCCATCCTCATTGATGAGGCCCGTACCCCTCTGATCATCTCAGGAGCAGCTGAGGATGATACCTTCAAGTTCGCTGAGGTAGAGCGGCTCTTAGGTTCCTTGGAAGAAGTTCAAAAGAAGGAGAACGGGGAATACCCTGACGAGACCCAAGGCGAAGAAGTGGTAGGGGATTATAAGATCAACGAAAAAAACAAAAGTATTTCCTTTAGCAATGCCGGGTTGGCCAAGATTGAGGAAATTCTGCATAAGCGGAACCTCATCAAAGGGGCCATTGTGGATGAGGAGAATTTCGAGTACATTCATTACTTTACCCAGGCCCTGCGGGCCCATAAGCTCTTCCATCTGGATGTGGATTATGTGGTCCAGGACGGGCAGGTTCAGATTGTGGACGAGTTTACCGGCCGGATCCTCCAGGGCCGCCGCTATTCTGACGGACTCCATCAGGCCATTGAAGCAAAGGAACGGATCAAGATCGCCCAGCGGAACCGGACCTTGGCAACCATCACCTTCCAGAACTACTTTAGACTGTACACAAAAATCTCCGGTATGACCGGTACTGCAGATACGGAGGCAGTGGAATTCAGCAAGATTTACAACTTGGAGGTGGTCGTGATCCCTACGAACCTGCCGGTGGCTCGGAACGATGAGCATGATCTGGTCTACTTGAACGAAAAGGAAAAGCTGGAAGCCCTCTGTGATGAGATTGCCAAGACCTACAAAAAGGGGCAGCCCATCCTGGTAGGGACGGTTTCTATTGAGAAGTCCGAAGTCATTTCGACTATGCTCACCCGCCGCGGGGTGCGCCACGAGGTACTCAATGCCAAGAACCATGCTCGAGAAGCGGTGATCATCGCAGAAGCTGGCGCAAAGGGAGCGGTTACCATTGCCACCAACATGGCGGGCCGAGGAACGGACATTAAATTGGGAGGTAATTCTGAACACCGTGCCCGTAAACGGGCAGGCACTACTTCAAGCCCAGAAAAATACCGGGAGATTTATCAGGAGGAATACGAGCAGTGGATAAAAGATTACCAGGAAGTCAAGGCTTTAGGCGGCTTGTATGTGATTGGTACTGAACGGCATGAGAGCCGGCGGATCGATAATCAGCTTCGGGGCCGTTCAGGGCGGCAGGGGGATCCGGGCAGGTCGAAATTCTTCATTTCCATGGATGATGACCTGATGCGCCTCTTTGGAGGGAATAACATAAAGAACATCATGGCCAAGATCGGCATGGAACCTGGAGAACCTATCTTTCATCCCTGGCTCAATAAAAGCATTGAAAAGGCCCAGAAAAAGGTGGAAGAACGAAACTTTGAGATTCGTAAACACCTTTTGGAATACGATGATGTGCTCAATCAACAGCGGAAATTCATTTATGAACAGCGAGATGCCATTCTTTCGGATCAGGATCTCAAAAAGCGGGTAAACGACGCCACCGGTGACATGGTAGGCGCTGCAATGGAGATTTGTAAGGATGTCTATCGCAAGGACCCGGGGAGAGCAATAAAAACCTTAACCGAATATCTTAAAACCAAATTCGGCTATTCCCTGCATCTTGATCCAGGAAGTGGGGGAGAAAAATTGGACCAGTTTGAGCAGCAGCTTATTGGAGCATTGGAACAAGATATTTCTGAAAAAGAAGCCCTTGTTGGGGAAAATAATTTGAACGCCTTCATCAGGATGCAGTACCTCCAAGCAGTGGACCGCAAGTGGCTTGACCACCTGGAAAACATGGAGGCCCTCAGAGAAGCGGTATATCTGCGGAGTTATGCCCAGAAAAACCCCTTAACCGAATATAAAGTGGAGGGTTTCCAGATTTTTGACACCATGATCGACCAGATCCGGGAAGATATTGCCTCCCGGCTGCACCTGGTACGGATTCAGGTTTCTTCTCAGCCTGGAGATCGGGAAACCAAGAGTCATACCGTGGCAAGCGCCCAGTCTGCAAGCCACGGGAGCCTTGGGGCCTTTGCCTCGGTAAAAGGCCGGCCTGGAAACGCTCCTTCTCGTGAGCAACCTGAAGCGGTTACCGTGGTCCGTTCCCATCCTAAAGTGGGACGGAACGATCCCTGCCCCTGTGGGAGTGGTAAGAAGTACAAGCATTGCCATGGGAAATGAAGTAACCGGTGTTCTGTGAAGCAGAGCCAGAGGTCTTTTCCCAGGTTTGACTATCGACTAGGCGGCATTACCCATGAACTAAGGAAGTCCCCAGGAGGAAGTACATGACCCAGGAAGAAAGATGAAGGAAGAACGAATTGATTGGCATCAGGGCTTCCTCAGCGCCCTAAGACTGGAGTTCCAAGCCTACCAAGACGCCCTGGAATTCCTGAGCGAAGTAAACCTGAACGCAAAACCCTTACGCATTGACGCGGTTATTAAAAAGAAACGGGACGTTGTTATCCAGAAAGACATTGCCCGGATATTCAGAAGCATTAACATCTTGGAATACAAAAGTCCTGAAGATTATCTATCGGTGGATGCTATGTATAAATGCCTTGGGTATTGTTATCTGTATGGGGCTCTTGAACATCACCCCCTCACCGAGATAAGTCTCAGTGTGGTAGTGAGTAGGTATCCACGGGAAACCCTCAAGCATATTCGGGAAGTTTTGGAATGGGGGGTACAGGAACAAGGAACGGGTATCTACCTGATAGCCGGAGGAGCGCCACTAGCAATCCAGATCATCGAAAGTGGAAAACTCGATGAAAGCGAGAATCTGTGGCTTAAAGACCTCAGACATAACCTGATGGTAGAAAATCTTGACAGGCTATTTCGGGAGAGTAAACACTATAAAGAAGAGTATATGAGCGCCTATATAGACATCATATTACGAGCGAATGTGGGGCGATTGGAGGAGGCTATGAGTAGGAAGACCGTGGAAGAGGTACTTATCAAGACGGGTTGGGCTGCGGAGTTTGAGGCTCAGGGGGAAGCCCGGGGAGAAGCTCGGGGGAAAGCCCAAGAGAAAGCCAGTAATATCAAACAGATTTTAGAACTGTTACGGAGCGGTAAGTCCGTGGAAGAACTGACGCGGATTTACGAAGAGCAGCTCAACGGCTTATCTGAGTAACTCCGAACCCCAGCAGCTGCCCTTAATAGCCACCGGGCCCAGGGTGGTCAGTTGCTGCTCGCCCAGGAAGAAAGAATTGGACAGCATGGGCGAATGAGGAGCGATAGGAGGAGGCTCGTAGGAAGCCCGTAGCTATCAGAACCGGTTGGGCTGCGGAGTTTGACGCCCCCGCAGAAGCCCGCGCTCTCAAAACCGGTTGGGCCGCAGGCTTTGACGCCCCCGCAGAAGCCCGTAGCTATCACAACCGGTTGAGCTGCGGAGTTTGAGGCCCAGGGTGGCCCAGTCGCTGCTCGACCTGAAAGAACGAATTGCTTGACAGCACGAGGGAATGTGAAGCGATTGGGAAGAGACTCGTAGGAAGCCCGTAGCTATCACCACCGGTTGGGCCGCAGGCTTTGAGGCCCCCGCGAAAGCCTGGAGCTCTCAGAACCGGTTGGGTCGCAGACGTTGAGGCCCCCGCAGAAGCCCGTAGCTATCAGAACCGGTTGGGCCGCAGAGTTTGAGGCCCCCGCGGAAGCCCGCAGCTACACCACCGGTTGGGCCGCAGGCTTTGAGGCCCCCGCGGAAGCCCGCAGCATCAGAACCGGTTGGGCCGCAGGCTTTGATGCCTCCGCAGAAGCCCGTAGCTACAAAACCGGTTGGGCCGCAGAGTTTGAGGCCCCCGCGAAAGCCCACAGCTCTCAGAACCGGTTGGGCCGCAGGCTTTGAGGCCCCCGCGAAAGCCCGCAGCTCTCACCACCGGTTGGGCCGCAGACGTTGACGCCCCCGCTGAAGCCTGGAGCTATCAGAACCGGTTTGGCCGCAGGCTTTGAGGCCCCCGCGGAAGCCCGGAACTATCACCACCGGTTTGGCCGCAGGCTTTGAGGCCCCCGCGAAAGCCCGCAGCTCTCACCACCGGTTTGGCCGCAGGCTTTGAGGCCCCCGCAGAAGCCCGGATCTATCAGAACCGGTTGGGCCGCAGGCTTTGACGCCCTCGCAGAAGCCCGGAACTATCAGAACCGGTTGGGCCGCAGACGTTAACGCCCCCGCGAAAGCCCGTAGCTATCAGAACCGGTTTGGCCGCAGGCTTTGAGGCCCCCGCGGAAGCCCGTAGCTCTCACCACCGGTTGGGCCGCAGGCTTTGAGGCCCCCGCGGAAGCCTGGAGCTCTCAGAACCGGTTGGGCCGCAGACGTTGACGCCCTCGCAGAAGCCCGGAACTATCACCACCGGTTGGGCCGCAGGCTTTGAGGCCCTCGCAGAAGCCCGGAACTATCACCACCGGTTGGGCCGCAGAGTTTGAGG
>JAITAI010000105.1 GCA_031284195.1 Treponema sp. | reverse complement strand
TTTCACACATAACTCGTTATAAAAACCGCAATGGCGGGAAAAAACAGATTGGCCACCCTTTCAGGACGTTTCTATAGGGCACTTCGGGGAAATAATCCCCCTGGGCGTTTTGTACTAGGAGGTGAAAGGTTTTCAGGTCATGGACACGAAGATAGAAACGCAGGATGTTCAAGGGTATGTTTAGGTAAGGCTCAAGTGCTTTTTCGATCCCCATGTTCCAGAATCATTTTTCCGCTGGGATAGTTCATGATGCTCTTGATACAATCATCCTCGAAGCAATATACGATGATGACTATGGTCTTACTCATTTCGCCTGTCCCTTTAAGGTTGTGTGAAGTGTCTTAACTTTATCAGAAAAGGGGATCTATTTGAGCTTAAAAACTCATTTATCCCTGGATGAAACATTTCCAGCGGGGAAAGTGTTTTGGGACAGGGTAGAAATTAGAGATCAGGGTCATGAGTAAACAATGGCTTTGTCGGAGGGCCAGGCTTGAACAAGTGAGCCGTGAATTAGCAGTTGACAACCTAGGATTAAACGGTACGTCTATATCCGGTCATGTAGTCTTTATAAGGTACTCGTAAGCCAGCTTCCGTGTTTAGGGGTGAAATTATCACCGGTGAATTGCCCCTCAACTCCATGCAACCATGTAACCTTTACCATACATACGGAAACAAGGCCTTAAATTTACCTTAAGAGTTCATATAGTATTAAATAAGCCTATTTCTAAATGGACATTTTGAAACGGGCTCACCCGTAAATTGCTCAGTTCCATGAGCTTGACCTTTACCCGACTGGTGAAGATAATAGAATGCTGACAAAATTGATTATTTTGTCATTGAAGGAGAACTACTATGGCAATCGAGATCAGAGCCACCGGAAGGGCCATTCCATCCACACGGCTTTCCAATGATGATCTGGCGAAAACCCTCGATACCAATGATGAGTGGATTAGATCCCATACAGGCATCAAGGCCCGGCATATCGCCGATGAATCCACTGCGTGCAGTGATTTAGCCCTGGAAGCGGCCCGGCAAGCCTTAGCCATGGCAATCACCCAGGAGGGGACTCACGAGAAATCCCTAGCTGAAGCGGCCCTCACCATAGACATGATCATCCTCGGTACTGCCACGCCGGATTATCATGGATGTCCTTCCACGGCTTGCATTGTGCAGGATAAACTTGGGGCCCGTAATGCCTTTGCCATGGATATTACCGCAGGTTGTACTGGTTTTATTTATGGACTTGAAACCGCTGCGGCCCTCCTGGCCCATGCTCCTTCCCGGAAACGGGCTCTGGTTATTGGTTCAGAGATTTTATCCCGTTTCCTTGACTGGAATGATCGGAAAAGTTGTGTACTCTTTGGCGATGGAGCCGGGGCAGTGCTTCTTGAAAAGACCAAAGACGTTCCGAAAAGGCGAGGGCTCCTGGGAACCATCCTGGAGGCAGATGGTTCTGGGGCGGAACACCTCATCATGCGGCGAGGGGGTTCCCGTCATGCTTTTAAAGCAGGGGATTCCATCAGCGTGCCTCCCATTATTGAGATGAACGGTCAAGCGGTTTATAATTTTGCGGTTAAATCAGTAACCGAAACCATAGAAAAACTCCTTGCAGAAACAAACCTCACCCTTGATGAGGTACACTGGATCATACCCCACCAGGCCAACCGCCGGATCCTTGCAGCCGCGGGGAAACGGATGGGCATACCAGAGGAACGGTTCTTTCTTAACCTTGAAGAATACGCCAATACCTCTGCTGCGTCGATTCCTATTGCACTGGACGAACTCAATCGGGGAGGTAAGCTCCAAAAAGGGGATATCATCATGACCATCGGCTTTGGTGCGGGTTTAACCTCTGGAGGGAATATCATTGTCTGGTAGTACACGTATGTTCACCAACCCATTCGTTTGGCTGTTTCCCGGACAAGGCGCCCAGTATCAAGGTATGGCCTTGGATTTCTGGGAGCGATCTCAGGAAGTTCGGCAGCTCTTTGAGCTTGCTTCAGATAGTACCGGCAACGACATGCATGCCCTGCTCTTGCATGGGGATGGGGAAACCTTGAAACGGACCGATGTCTCTCAGCCGGCTATTACCCTGGCCAATCTCAGTGCTGCCGCATACCTGGCAAAACAGGGTTTCCAGGCAGCAGGGGCTGCGGGGTTCAGTCTGGGAGAATACGCAGCCCTGGTTACCACAGGGGTAATCTCTCCAGAGGACTGTTTCCGGCTGGTTACGGCCCGGGGGAAGGCGATGCAGGAGTCGGCGGATCGCCTGGGTAGCGGAGCTACGGCTCCGGGTATGGCTGCGGTGATTGGGCTTGCGCCTGAACAGGTAGAGTCCCTAATCACGGCATGGAAAGTCGAGGGTGTATCCGGTCTGTATGCAGCCAATATCAATTCCCCAAGGCAGACCGTGGTGGCTGGGACTAGCGAAGCCTTGGCCATAGCAGTAAGTAGGTTTAAAGATGCAGGGGCTAAACGGGTCATCCGCCTTGCAGTGGCAGGTCCCTTTCACTCCCCTCTGATAGAGGATGCGGTGGAACGATTTCAGCCGGTTCTCGAATCCGTAGCCTTTACGGATCCGGTGATCCCCTGTTATTCCAATGTGTCCGGCACGATGCTGAGTACCGGGGCCGAAGCAAAACAACGGGCCCTGGAACAGATAACGAAACCGGTGCGCTGGCTCGATGAAGAACGGGCCATTGCCGCTCAAACAGGTATTGAGGGGGTACTGGAAACCGGTCCGGGCAAGGTGCTTACCGGTTTATGGAAGGAAGTGGGAAGCCCCCTCCCGTGCGTGAGCACCGGTACGGTTGCCGCCATGGATCAGTTTTTAAGGACCCTAACCGGCGTTTAAAGGACTGTAACATTTTTACGGTAAATTCCCTTCCTTGGCCAGGTATACGAAATCTGCTTCCTTGGAGATAATAAATCACCTACAGGGGGTATTAGGTAACGTGAGTTCGATGGAATTACTAAGGGTCCGCGAAGGAACGCTCATGTTCACGAATTATTCGGATCCTTGAGCATCTATTCGCGTAGGTGCGGACTGAAGTTCAGCGGACTTTTTGCTCTTGGTCTTACCTCATGTTAGTAAGGATGGATGGGTCAATCCGGTAAGGAATTGAGGACAATTCTAATAAGGAATTGAGGGCAATTCCAGTAAAAAACCGAAGATAATTCCCGTAAAGAACTGAAGGCAATTCCGGTAAGGAATTGAGGGCAATTCTAATAAGGATTGATGGGGCAATCCAGGAAGGAACTGAAGGCAATTCTAGTAAGGAACTGAAGGCAATTCTAGTAAGGAACTGAAGGCAATTCTAGTAAGGAACTGAAGGCAAATCTAGTAAGGAACTGAAGGCAATTCAAGTAAGGAA
>JAITAI010000076.1 GCA_031284195.1 Treponema sp. | reverse complement strand
CCTACGGGAATATCGAGGATATCCAGGACAAGCTCCCGGGCATGACCCGGAACATCGCCGCTCCGGGGAAGGCTGGACGCGTCCAGCCTTCCCCGGCTGGCAGTACCGCCGGTGGAACTGCGGGGCGGGGCAGATCCCCGTACCGCGGACGTCCTGGCCCAGATCCAGAAGGAGTACACCCACCAGTTGAACGGGAGACACGGCAGATGAAAACTTGACGGACCTGGGCCGGGAAACCAACCCGAAACGGGTTCTCTCGGTAACTGCCCGGAAACTGGGGATCCGGAATATGTTCAACGCGGCGGTGATCAACCTGGTTAGCGGGGTCCAGGAGTCGGGACAGACCGTGAACTACCAGTATCTCAGCGACGGCATAACCTCGATGGAAGCCCTGGCTTTGGCCCTGGGGGGAGATGGTCTTAGGGCGAATGAACTGGGGCGAATAAACCCAGAGCAGCTGAACCGGTGGAGCATAACTGAAAGGTCTCCGCTACCGCAGCCTTTGCCCAGGCTGTGGTAGCGATCAACCGGAATACCCAGGAGGGGATTATACCATCCCCTGAGTAGCGATTTCCCGATCAACCCCGTTGTTTTTAGCGCCAATACCGCCAAGACCATTACCTTGAAAGGGGAGGTCCGGGTCATTTCCAACAGCAGTAACGGTAAAGACCCCCTCTTTACGGTACAGTCCAATGTTACCCTGGTCCTGGACCGTAACATTACCCTGGACGGTAATAAGAAGGCGGCTCGGCTTGTAAGGGTAGAGGGCGGGGCCTTTACCATGAAAGCCGGCTCCACCCTGCGGGGCTCTGCCGATGGCGGGGTATTTGTTGAGGGTGGCAGTTTCACCATGTCCGATGGGACCATTAGCGGGAACAGGTCAGACTGGAGCGGCGGCGGAGTGTTTGTCTACAGCCATGGTGGTGGCACTTTCGCCAAGAAGGGTGGCAGAACCATCGACTACTGGAAACGCGACTCCCCGGCTGGGCCGGAGGTAAACATGGACACCCGTGTATCCGGCAGGGCCGGGGGCTGGGAATAGCCCCCCAGGGGGTTTAACACCCCTGTAAGGCAGTGGCGCTCAGCCGACGAAGCGCCCCTTGCCTCAAGCCCCTGGGGGTTTGGTCCCATTCCCCCGAGGCTCGGGGACAGTCCCGAATAACTCGGGGGTAGGGAAAGTTGCACCAGGGCTTGCTCCCCTCAGAGACTGACCAAGGGGGAAAGGGCAGCCCGGCCCCAGCTGCAAGCCGCGGTAAGGGGCCTCGGCTCTTAAAGCGCGGGGTTCCCGTTCCTGGTCCGGTTTCGTTTTTTCCGGTTTTTTACAGAGCCGGTTTCACCACCGGTGCGGGGGCTGTGCTTCCCATCCGGCCCAGAGACTGGTTTCCTCTGCTGTCCCTGCCTTTATACCGAGACTGGAACCTGCTCCGCCTCTGCTTACCGAATAAACCAGAAGGATCCCAGGATACCCGAAAGAGCCCCCATGCCCCTCATCCCCGACCCCTTCCCAAAAGCCGGGAAAGACCGGGTCCTGCCCTTTTCCAGGTCTCCTGGGGCCCTATGAAGCTTTCCTAGAACCCTCAAACCTTGATTCCCCGGTTCTCTCCCGGAAGCGTTTATGAGGCTCAGAAAAGGCATGAGGCCCCGCGCCTCCCAAAATTCCTGCATTTACATAGTGGCCCGCGCATTAACGGGGATTTTCGCGAATGAGACTGTGCCGGGCAACTAAAACTCGCGAACTTTCTCGTATATATATAGAGGCCCTTCAAGTTTTAGGGCTGAAATCCCTGTACTCTCTATAATCCCTGAAACCCCCGGACTGTCTAAAAGATTCAAAAGTATACCCGAAGCCTGGCGCGCCCCCTTCTCAAACTATCCGAAAGGTGTTACCCTCCCCATACGAAGGAAGAGGTAAATCATGGATATGCAAAGCGTGGTGAAGAATCTGCATCCTCTGGAGGTGAAGATCATCCGCCATTATACCCGGCGGGATGAACTGACTATCGAAAAGGTGGAAACGGAACTCAACCTCAAGCCCGGTAACGGGAATCAGGCCCTGTCATGGCTCTTAGGCAAGGGTATTGTGGAAGAAATCCGCCGGGAAACGAGGGTTTTCTTTGAACTGACCGGCTTGGGCCGGGAATGGAAGGAAAAGGGCACCCCTGAAGAGCGGATCCTGGACCTGGTCCGTGGACAGACCCAGCCCCAGGGCTTAGGGCTCCCGGAGATTGCCCGCAACCTGGGGCTGGATACAAAAGAGGCGGGGAGCGCCTTTGGGACCCTCTCCAAACTGGGCGTGCTGGGCATGGATAAAACCAAGGGGCTTACCCTGGTTTCAGAACCCACCGGTAAGGCAGCAGACCATTTTTCTCTGGTTCGGGGGCTTTTAACGAAAGCCGCAGATGCCCCAGAGGGATTGCTTCCCCAGACTGATTTATCCGAAGCTGAGCAGACCCTCATGAAGGGGCTGGCTAAGAAACGGGGCGCTGCAACGACTTCGGCCTTCCGGGAGATAGACCGGGAACAGGTGTTCTTCGGCTTTACCTCAGGCCTTAAGGATTCGGCCAACCGGGACGCCCTAGCCAAGGCCTTAGAAGCAGCAGGAATCACCGGAGATGAAATTGGGATGCTCACCCCGGAAATGCTCGCCCAGGGCGCCTGGAAGGGAAAGACCTTCCGTTCTTATAATACGCAGGTTCCCCCAGCCCGGCTTATGGTGGGCAGGACCAATCCCTATGCCCAATTTCTTGAAGAGGTAAAAGATAAACTTGTATCCCTGGGATTTGAGGAATTCGACGGCCCCCTGGTGGAAACGGAATTCTGGAATTCCGATGCCCTTTTTATGCCCCAGTTTCATTCGGCCCGGGACATTCATGACGTTTATCACCTAGCAACGCCCACCCATGCGGCAGCTATCGCGGAACCCTGGCTTAGCCAGGTAGCTGCGGCCCATGAAAACGGCGGTAAGACCGGAAGCCGGGGGTGGAACTATACCTTTGACCGGGACTTTACCCGGCGGCTCATCCTCCGCAGCCAAGGAACGGTTCTTTCCGCAAAAACCCTCCCCCACGCAAAAATCCCCGGTAAGTACTTCGGTATTGTCCGCTGTTTTCGCTATGACCGGGTCGATGCTACCCACCTTTCAGACTTCTACCAGACCGAGGGAATCGTCCTGGGGGAAGGGGTAAATCTCAAGACCCTCTTGGGCTTCCTGGAAATGTTCGCCCGAGAAGTGGCCGGGGCAAAGGAAGTAAAGTACGTTCCCGGGTACTTTCCCTTTACCGAGCCTTCGGTGGAGGTCCACATCAAGCATCCGGTCTTAGGCTGGTTTGAACTGGGAGGTTCGGGGATCTTCCGCGCTGAGGTAACCGCATCTTTAGGAGTAGGGGTCCCGGTAGCGGCCTGGGGTATTGGCATAGACCGAATGGCCCTCATGGCCCTGGGGCTTAAGGACCTGCGGGACCTGTTCAGCTATGATCTGGAACAGGTGCGGCTTCGGCGGAATACACCCCAGGCAGAATAGGAGGGCAGAGGTCCCGGTGCCGCCCTGAGCCCAGGGATAGAGGGTTAGGGCTTTTTTTCCGGGAAGTCAGCCAAAGCTCCGGCAATCAGGTCATTTTGGGCTGATGCCAAGGCATTGGGATGGATGGCGGAGAGGGGGGTCTTATCGGTTCCACCTGCTCCGGTAATCACCGAAACGCGGCCTGCCGGGTAATGGGTGAGGGTTTGGGCGAAGGGCGCAAAGAGGGCCTCAAAATTATCAATGATCCATGCCCGGCGAGCCTCCCCTTGAGCCGTTTCCATGGTTTTAAGGGTAACTTCAAACTGTTCGATTTCAGCTTTGGCCACTTCATACCAGCCTGAAACCTCTGCCTTGGCCTGGAGGATGGCCTTGTCCCGGGTTGCCAGCGCAGGGGTTATGATTTCCGCCTGGTACCGGTTCTTAAGCAGGGTTATGTTCTGTTTTTCCGCTTCCAGTTCCGCTGTAATCCCCGCAACCCGGGCTCGGGCATTGGCCGCTGCCTGTTCTACTCCCACTTTTTGCCGCTGGGTTTCCTCGGCCAAACTGACCCGGACTTCCGCTTTAAGTTGTTCCAATTCATTCCTGAGACGCTTAACCTCGGTTTCACCCCGCCGGGCCTCGGCCTGTTCCGATGCCGCAGCCTTGGCTTCTGCCTGAGCTTCCCGAGCCTTAGTCTCTGCATGAGCCGATTGGATCCGCTTCAACAGGGCAATGTAGAGATCCGGTTCTTCTACGCCGGGTAAACGATGGTCGTCCACATCCGCGATATTCATGGTGGTAATTTCCAAGCCCAGGTTTTCCAGGTCGCTTTTGCAGACATGGATCATCTTGGCCACCAGGGTATCCTTGTCCTTCATCACCTGTTCTGGAGTCATACTGGCAATGGAATCCCGCAGATGCCCCTCAATCACATCCCCTGCTATTTTCGCCAACTCTTCCCGGTTAGCCGCCAAATCCAGAAGCCGGGTAACCGCATGGGACCGCCCTGCTTCGTTCCCTGCAATGGCAAAGGAGACCGTGGCTTTAACGTTGAGCGGCACGATCCCCGCGGCAATGGCAGAATCCACCACTACTTCTATGGTAATGGGAGTAAGATCGAATTTGCTAAACCGCTGCAGCACGGGAATAATAAAGGCCCGACCCCCGGAAAAGGTCCGGAACCCCTTGGGTTTTCCTGAACCAGTAACCACCCCTAATTCATTACCGCCGACTATTTTCATATTGGTGAGGAGTTGGATGAGGATCGTAATCCCCACCAAACTTCCGAGAACCGCGACAAAGATTATCATAGAGCGCCTCCGGGACTAGAAGACATCCTGGGCCCAGCCCCAGGCATAGCCAGAGTTTTCACATCCACCCCCAGGGCTTCGGTGAAGGTTTTAAGAAAATCCGCAAAAGCCCGAGGCCCCCGGTTTACCGCGCCGGAAAAGCCCTCTTCATCGTCCATGACGATATAGGTATCCACCGAAGCAGTGGCAGTAGCAGCCATGTAGTGCTCAAAGAGTAGGGGTAATTTCTGCTTAAGGAATATGACGCTGGAGGCGTCATCTCCGTACCGGGCCAGGAGTTCCGCCTTTTTCTTGAGTATATCGTTCCGGGTGGATTGGAGAATCTCCACGGCGGCCCGTGCTCCACCGGCAATGATCCGGGCTTCTTCTTCCCGAGCCTCTGCCTCGAGGGTAACGGCGGTGAGGTTCTTGAGTTTCTGTAATTCCACCAGCATAGCTTGTACCGCAGCTTCCCCGGAATTGGCAGCTTCGGCTATCCCCTGATCAGCCTTGAATTTCGCCTCTTTGACAAGCCCCGCGGCTTCCCGGCGGTATACCTCAAGCTCCTGCCGCGCGGCGATGATGGCCTCATCAGCTTTATTTTTCGCCACCGCAATCCGCTTATGCGCGTCACTTTCCGCCTGGTCTGCAATGGCCCGAAGACGGGATTCTTCGATTTCCACCTGCCGGCGCTTCTCCGCCAACGTTTTCTGAGCAAGATTGGCAATATAATTAGAAGTATCCCAAATTTTCTGTAAGGAAACGGAAACCACCTTCATCCCAAAAGAACGGAGATCCGAGTTGATGTCCGCTAGGAGCTCTGCCCGGAACTGGGCCCGCTCATCCCGAGTCCCATCATCCCCGGGTTCCCCAACATCTTCCATACCGATGGCCTGAAGCGGGGTAGCCTTGTTCAGGGCCCCCCGGAAATTACCCACCAAGGTCTGCTGCACTTGGTCGTGGATCTGCTTAGTATTTTTACCCATGAGCCGTTCCACTGCACTGTACAGCATCGCCTCGTCGTCATCGTCAATACAAACACAGGCCGTAGCATCTGCTCCTACCGTGATACCGTTGGCGCTATTCACCCCTTCAATGCGCACCGCAATGGGAAACACATCCAAGTTCAGGGATCCCAGGGCCTGGAAATAGGGGATCACCAAGGCCCGCCCCCGGTTTACCGAAAACCCGAAGGTACGGCCATGACGGGTGGTCTTTTTGCCGGTAATCACCAGGATCCGGTCTGGATGACTCACATGGATACAGGACTTGATTATCCCGATAAGCCCTATAAACGCCCCTACCCCTAAGCCTCCAAAGATAAGCCCCTGGGCGAGGTTACTGAGGGTGATATACATTTTTCTCCTCCTTTCTTTTGACGTTAGTATGAAGCGCGGCCTATGCCCTTTATCAAGTAAACCGCTCCCCTCGATGAGCTCCCTTGGCATACCAGGGTTTAGCCATTCCCAGCCTCCTCGTTAATCACCAAGGTTCCCATCATTACTTTCCATTATTTCCCATAACTTCTCATAAAAAAACTGCCCTCTTTATCCCCATGCTATGCGCCGCCTCCAATGACATAATACCAGCTTTCATCAAAATCGACGATCTGGACCTCTGCTCCCTTGGCAAAATAAGCCCGGGGATCTTTGGACCGCACATAGAGTTCTGTTTCTTTACCAAATTGCCGCACCACTGCCTTGCCCCCTGCGCCTGGCGCCACTGGTACGGTAATTATGGCCTTTTCCATGATAAATTCACTGGGTTTAAGGGATGAATCCAGGTCCCGGCGTAACAGTTTCCGCAAAAGACGGGCCATGAAGAGGATCCCCACCCCAACCCCGGCGCTCCAGATAAGGCTTTTACCAGGGGTATGACCCAAAAACAGAGCGAACAAACCCGTAGGACCAGCTCCTAAAGAAAAATAGACCCCGGTTCTGAGGCATCCGAGAATCTTGGTAAGGACCTGAACCCCCATATCCCCTGGAGCTAACCATGAACCTCCCTGGGAACTGGGCGCTGCCTCATCAGATAGCTCCCCCTCCTGCACCGGTTCTCCGGTATCCCCATCATCGGTTCCTTTCTGGTCAAGGATGCCGCAAAAATCGGCTACTGTAATACCCAAGCCGAATAAGGTGAGCGCTCCATAGATGACCAGAAAGGGTTCCATAATCTTTTTAAGTATCCTCTGATTTTTGGTATGTGGCAAGGTGGTTTCACCTTCCCGTAGGGTGTTTTAGTTCTTAAAGATTAGGCTTAAACCCTATGGAGGGATTGTCCCTGGGACCGGAGGTCCCGGTTCACACCGGAAGACATAGTCTAAAAATGCTGATAGGATGCTTACATCCTACCGGCAAGCTAGAAGGTTTGCACCAAAGAACCGGTTTTACATTCGATTAATAGGGAAACTTCGTTTCCGATACAGATAGTTCCTAAAAAAGCGGCTTCCCGTCCGCTTTTTCCCTTACATCTTTGAGCTTACTGTTTCAAGATTTAACCTTTTGCAATAATTCCAAAATAATGAACATTTCCTAAAAACCAGTTGCAAAAGTAAGAGATTGTATTATAAGATGATACTATGAAACGATATAGCATACTTTTATTAGTCAATTTTATCACTTTGACCGCCTTTGCTGAGGAAGCATTGGAGTTTTACACCAATGAACTCAACAACGCCCTTACCGTTGCTGATCAGCTAAGTATATTGCGGATCGTACGGGATGCAGAATTGGAGGATTCTGCTTCTTTTTATGCCTCGGCCTTGAGCCGTCTCCTCACGGTATATCCTAACATCAGGGATAACCGGGAATTGGATGCCGCAGATGAGTGTGCGCGACTCATTACGGATCAATTGAGTGAGGCCCAATATGCCGAAGCAGGGCAGAATCTTTGGCGGGTAGTACAGGTTTTCCGTAATCCTTTGGTCAAATCGGATGCTCTTATTGCTTTGGGTAAAGTAGGAGCTACAGATTTACTTCCCCAAGTAGTGCAGACCCTGCTGGATACCAATGCAGAACCCAGCTCCAATCGCTTATCCGGGGAACGCATCGCCTATGGGGCGATTCTTTCACTGGAAAATTACAAAGATCCTACAGGGTATCTACCGGTGTTTTTTGCCGCTCATGGCTGGTATTCTCAATGGGTGCGGAGCCAAGCTGAAACCTCTCTGCCTCTCATCGCCGAGGACCCCTCTGAGACGTTGATCGAAGTAATCCATAGACCCGGTTACGGTTACACCTATAAGTACCTGGCCCTCAGGTCCTTGGAAGAATCCGAGGTTGCCGATGAGTCAAAGGCACAGGCGGCTTTGGCGGCTTTGTATGAAGGCTGGAGAGCTTCGACGAATGTACCTCAGCAGCGGATCGATTTGGTGCGTATGCGTAAACTTGGCATTGATATGATCAGCCGGTATGGGATCGAGGATGAAACGGTGTATCCTCTGCTGGAACGATCCTATAAGAAAGGAGCTGATGAAGAAGAGCGGATCGGCGCCATAGGCGCTTTATCGAAAATCGGTACTGAAGATGCTGCAAATCTGCTGGTTTCCTTCATTGCGCTGATGAACAATAGCCTGGAAAGAGGTATTTTGACCCAGCAAGACGAGCGGTTTCTTCGGGTGTTGCTGCCTGCTTTAGGCGCTACAGGTCAAGCCGTAGGGGAACCGGTTCTCCAGCAGGTTCTTGCCCACAACTGGACTAACAACATCCATACCCTGGCCCGGGAGGCCCTGGATAGTATCGGGGATTAAGCACTTTTCACGCAGCAATTCGGCTTTGCCGAATTGCGAAATGGGCCGAATAGTTTCCAAAGCAAGACTGCATGTTGGAAACTATTCGGCCAAGATATGTAAGATTGCTTCCGGGGATGTAGCAGTCAGAATTTCCGCCCGTTTTTCTGAGCTTTTAAAAAGTAAACTTATTTCCGCAAGAAACTGAAGATGAGGACCGGTTTTTTCAACCGGAGAAAGGGTCATGATGAAGATCCTACAGGGTTGTCCATCCAGAGAATCAAAGTCAACCGGAGAATCAGAAACCCCGATACAAGCCACCAAATCACGAATCGTCGCACTCTTCCCATGAGGAATGGCAATGCCGTGTTTCATACCGGTAGACATTTTCTGTTCCCGCTCCATCACCGCATTAAGGGCTGCGACCCGGTCCTGTATTTTATCCGCTGCAACGAGTATGTCCAATAGTTCGTTGATTATTGCTTCTTTAGTAGTCCCCTTCAAATGAAGGATGATAGTTTCTTTTGAAAGTACTGTCTTGAGGTTCATGGTTTTAGTGTAAGGCCCTCTGTATGAAAAGTCAAGGATTTCCGTTTGGGTCCCCTATGGAGGGGCCCGGCTTTTTATTTCTCGTGATATACCCTATGATAGTCAAGGATGGAACAGGTACTATGCACTATGATGAAGCGGTAAGGGTGGTTCAGCTTCCCAGATGAATAATCCCCTGATCAAGACCCTGTTGGAATTGCGGGGTAATCCCCGAGCCTGTGTGTATACCGAACCCCTGTGGGGCCTTTCGATGAACCTTTGTTTACCCTATGCTTCGGTGTACATGATTGCCTTGGGTCTTTCAGATGTAGAAATTGGGTTTATCGCGACGGTATACATGTCTTCCCAAGTGGTTTTCGCATTTCTAAGCGGCCCCATTACCGATAAACTAGGAAGGCGGAAAACCACTGCGGTCTTTGATTTTATTGCCTGGTGTATTCCCTGTCTCATCTGGATCGAGGCGGAAAATTTTTGGTTTTTCCTGGTAGCTGCCTTATTCAACGGCGCTATGAAGGTGCCCACCAATTCTTGGGATTGTCTCATGGTGGAGGATGCGGAGAAGAGCCGGATCACCCGGATCTACTCCCTGGTGATCGTCTGCGGGCAGCTTTCGGTCCTGTTTGCGCCGATTTCTTCTATCCTCGTATCCCGCCTTACCTTGGTGAAGGCTATCCGAATCCTCTATATCAATGCGTTTGTGGTGATGACCATAAAACTGATCCTCCTCTTCATGTTTTCCCAAGAAACCCAGACCGGCCTTGTCCGTATACAAGAAACCCAGGGAAAAAGCATACTTGCTCTGGTAAGGGGCTATGGCAGCGTCCTGCGGATCATGCGGAAATCCAAGGGGACCATCTTCTCCCTGATCATCAGCGCCCTAGTAGGTGCGGTGGGGATGATCAACACCACCTTTTGGCAGGTCCTGGTCAGTAAGAAACTGCTGATCCCGGATCCCCTGCTCCCCCTCTTCCCTATGTTCCGTTCAATCGTTTCCTTGGTGTTCTTTTTTACGGTTATTCCCCATATTACCAAGGTAAACCTCAAAACTCCCTTGCTCTTGGGTTTTGCCGCGTACCTGCTGGGCCAGACCATCCTGGTTTTGACCCCTACGGCGAAGGTAATCACCTATGGAATGCTCGGCGTTTCCCTGCTGTTTGATGGTTTTGGCGCGGGAATACTCGCCATGCTTGCCGAATCCCTGGTGGCGCTCCAGGTGAACGCCCCAGAGCGCGCCCGAGTCATGGCAATTCAGCACATGCTCATCATGGTACTTACTGCTCCTTTTGGGTGGATAGGGGGGTTCCTCTCTGGAATATCCCGGGACCTCCCTTTTGCCCTTACCAGCGGGCTCTTACTTACCGGGTTCTTCGCGACCCTGGGGTATTACCTAAAAAATCGGGATATGCAGTCATCAGAGGCGGTTTGAACAGGTCAAACGTGGAAAGTGCCCCTTTTCATTGTTTCAATCCATAGGCTCACCTGAAGCGCGACAGCGCCCTTACAGTGGGGTTTAACCCTGCCCCTGGAGGCGCAAAACTGGGGGAGCCGGGGATTTGTTCCCCCGCATACGGTACAATTTCAAGGAGAAATCTTGAATACCCTGCGGCAAACTGCGGCGGGGATTTTTTATTGAGGGAGAAGCCGGTCCTGTAGCGCCACGTAAAAAACGAACCATACCCTGCCCGATGCGCCAGGGTACATGCTCACCATGCCTTCCTGTTCCGGGACAGGGAAGTACCGGCACCTCATGGGCGCAAGGAAGCAGCGGGTCAACTGCCTGGTCCTGGGTCTGAAGAGGGTTCCCCTGGGGAAGCGGTTTTTTTCCAGCTTGACCAAAAAATACAACCCTCCAAGACTCCTTGACATTTCTCTTGGGCACGGCCTATACTAGGGCCTATGAAAATCCTGGCAGCGACAAGGGCCTTTACGGCTCAGGGGTCTTTCTCCCTTATAGTCTACCCCCCCCCCTACAAGCAATAACCTTGCCAAGTATCTGATAATCCTGCCTTATTATGTAAAAATTGTAATCCCAGGTATAGTTTTTGCTCATCCTATTCCCCCTAGGGCTTGGTTACCCCTGGTAAAGCAGGGTTCCAGAGGTACCGGTATATGATCCAGGGAGGCTGCTTTGTTTTGTCCAG
>JAITAI010000036.1 GCA_031284195.1 Treponema sp. | reverse complement strand
CCAGGGGAGGGAGCCCGCGCCCTATACCATAGCTGCCCGCCGTTCCCGGACCCTCTGTAAGCGCTGTTCCAGTTCTGGTCCCGCTCTGTGGGCGATATAGCTTTTCAGCCTATCCAGGCTTCCCTCAAACTGTTCGATCCGCTGTACCAGTTCCTCCTGGTTTTCAATAAAAAGCTCTGTCCACATAGGGGCGTTGAGCATGGCAATCCGGGTAAGATCCTCAAAACTCCCCCCGCCAAAGCGGGTAATCTCCGTGTCATCTTCACAGTCAACGAGAGCTGCTGCGATGACATGGCAGAGCTGGGAGGTAAAAGCGATCTTCCGGTCATGTTCCTGGGGGCTGGTCTCGGTAATACGGCCAAAACCCATGCGATAGATCAGGGTTTTAAGCAATGCCAGGTTTTCCGGCTTATTCCGTTTAAGGGGGGTGAGGATATAGTTCTTTCCGTGAAATGTACAGTGTTTTGCATGTACAAAACCTCCCAGCTCACTCCCTGCCATAGGGTGCCCTGGTATGAAGTCCAGATCCTCCCGAAGGGTGTGTTCCATGGCCGCGACGATGCTTCCCTTGATTCCCGCTATATCGGTAATCAGGGTTCCAGGCTGGAAAGCCGCCATCTGGCTTTCCATAAAACGCAGCAATGTGGTAGGGGTGAGGCAAAGGAATACCAGGTCGCAGTGACCCAGCATTGACGCAGGGGAACGGATCCCTGCATCAATGATGCCTTCTGCTTGTGCTGCAGCCAGGGTCTCATGGTTGCGGTCATAGGCTAGGATATGGCCTGTGGTACCGATGATCCCTTGTGAGCGCAAGGCCAGGGCAATGGCTCCACCCATAAGTCCTAGTCCTACAATACCAATGGTGCAGGTTTCAAGGGGTTTCATGAGATTCCTCATATAAGATCCGGCCTTCGACAGCAGCATAGCGCTGTAAGGTTTTCATGAGTTCCGCAAACCTATCGGGAGTAATGGACTGTTCGCCGTCACAGAGGGCTTCCTCAGGGTTGGGGTGAACCTCCAGGATGAGGCCGTCTGCTCCGGCTGCTATGGCGGCCTTCGCCATAGCAGGAACCATCCAACTGAGGCCCGTGGCATGGCTGGGATCTACGATCACCGGGAGATGGCTCTGTTTTTTTAAGATCGGAACCGCAGAAAGGTCCAGGGTATTACGCGTATACGACTCAAAGGTCCTGATTCCTCGCTCACAGAGGATGATCCGGTCATTGCCTCCGGCCATGATATATTCTGCAGCCATGAGTAGTTCAGTTATGGTTGCCGCATAGCCCCGTTTAAGGAGTATGGGTTTACGGCAACTGCCCAACTCTTTGAGGAGGGTGAAATTTTGCATGTTCCGGGCCCCCACTTGGATGATGTCCACGGTATCGAAAAGCTCAAGCTGATGGATGGCCATAAGCTCGGTTACAATAGGAAGGCCGGTAACTCGTTTGGCCTCGATGAGGAGATCCAGCCCCTCACCGCCGAGGCCTTGAAAACTATAGGGACTCGTCCGGGGTTTGAAAGCCCCTCCCCGGAGGAAACCCGCTCCTGCCTGTTTCACCGATTGAGCCACTGAGATGATCTGTTCTTTGGTTTCTACCGAGCAGGGGCCGGCAATGATCCCCAAATACCCTGCCCCGATATACCGGGTCTCACCGTCAAGGCCGCGTACGGCAATCCGGGTGTCATCGGGGTGAAAAAGCCGGTTTGCCCTTTTATAGGGCTCTTGTACCCGGATGACCTTCTCCACCAGATGATGGGCCAATAAGCTTTTCTCCTGAATCCCCGTGGTATCTCCCACCAGACCAAGTACCATTTGGGAAGCCCCTTCGGAAAGGTGGACCTTGATCCCCTGTTTTTCAAGCAATGCGGTGAAACACTGCACTGATTCCGCTGTAGCCCCTCGTTTTATGACGATAATCATACTATGTCCCCTTATGGTAGAGCGAGCGGTTTCACAAGCTGGACTTTTGAAACCGCTGCGCTCTATAAAAAATAAAAGGGAGGCCCCTTGCGGAACCTCCCTGACTAACCAGGTAATTGCCTATCCTTTAGCCTTTCAAGCTGATAGGCAGCGGCTCCCTTGGCATGAGGAACAGATAATAATAGGAAGCATAAATAGCAACGGAGAAGCTCGTATCTGTCTGGTCATCCATGGAGTATTTCACAGTATTACCTTGCTTAGTGGAGCAATATACCCCTATCCAAAAGCCGTGTCAATCCCCTAACCGGATCCCTTCCCGGGGGAACGGGAATTCTTGGCGCCCATCGAGGTGTACCCTTGGCCGCATACTGCCAAGGGCGCTTGAGTCCGATAAAGCCCCTTGGCCATTCCGCTCCGGTGAATAAGTTCCGTTTTTAAAGGACTTCACCCCTTTTCTTGGGGATCGTCGAAGGTCGTAAGCCCTACTGGTAGTCCCTCACCCAGGGATATTTAGGCCCAGCCATGGTTTTCCTCCAGAGGTTTCTCGTAGACTACTTATCTTTTATACACAATTTGACGATAAAAAAATATGCTCTGCCCCAAATGGTTTGTATTCTTGGGAGGGATGATGGTGATGAGTGTAATCATAGCTTGTACGACCCAAGACCCTCCCGCGGAACTGGCCCTTCCCGAAAGAATTCCCGCTCCGGTTCTAACTACCCCTCCTCAGATAGAAAAGGTACCGCTTCAGGAAGCGGATCCCAGTGTACAGATAGCTTTTGATCACCTGGAAGCTAAAACAACGGAACATATCACCCTCTATTTTGTGTTACAGGTTACTAATCCCCGGTCAGTCCCGGCATCTATGGAGATCAACCAATGGCAGTTCATAGCCAATGGGCTGCCCCAGCAGGAAGGGGCAACGCTGATCTTTACAGAGGAGAATCCTGCGGTAGGCGCGCTTACTTCCACTCAGTTCCCCTTGGGCCTGGCAGTGGATTTGAGCAAATGTTCCGGTTTGGAGAAAGCCGAGTTTGATACCTACCAAGCGAAGTTTGAGGCGGATATGGTATTTACCTTTGCTTTAGAAGAGCATACCACCACCCATTTAAGCGCAGAAGCGGTCTTTCCCCGGATCCGAGAGCCGCAATTCACCGTTACGAAGATTGTGGTGAATCAAGGGGAACTCATCAATATCCGGTTAAAGGTGGGGCTTCGGATCGATAATCCCAATAATTTCCCCTTAGAGCTTTCTTCCCTGGCTTATGAGTTCTATGGAGACGAGCAGTTCTGGGCAAATGGAACCGACCCGGCGGTACGGCGTATTCCTGCACAGGGTTCCACCCAAACTCAGATTTTCATGGTGATGAACTTTATTGACATGAACCGGAAACTCCTGGAGGATATCCTCGTGGCGAAGCGGGTCTATTACCACTTCACCGGCGAAGTAGCGGTCCTCACCACGATCGAATACCTTCCCCGATTCTACGTAGACTTTGATCTTTCGGGGAACTCGGTAGTGTTGAAATAAAGGTAATACTATGGAGCGTTTGAGATGACCCGTAAGTCCTCCCTTGCCCTGGGATTAATGAGTACCATCGCAGTCCTGGCAATGAGCCAAGATTTTCCAGATACCAATCCGGGAATTACCCTCACAGTGGAAGGTTCTTACCTGCAAGAATCCATAGATCTCATGCTTATCCGGCAGCAAAGCCGGACTGAAAGCCGGGAAATGAAGTTCCAGGCCTTGAAGCATATCAAAACCGCCATTGATCAGGGTATTACCGGAGGAGAGGTCCTCAGCGCCCTGGAATATATGGCCCTCGAGGGAACGGTGAACAAGACCGTATACAACAACCGGATACGCAATAATTACCCGGATATCCGGGGCAAGGTCGCGGCCTATCTCGGCGACCTCGGTAGTTCTGACGCGCAAAAGATCTTATTAAAAATGATCCAAGCCGAATATGAGCCTATGATATTAACCGAAGTGGTTAAATCTCTAACCAAACTCGGGATTAATAATAATAATGAAACGGTCCGGCTGATTACCAAACGGCTAAACGCCTTTGATGTACTCCTCCCGGATAATCTGTTCGCCCTGGCCGCCTTGGAAGCCTATGAAACGTTTGCCTATCAGCCCGGTGGAAAATTGGATGCCTCCACAGTACAGGTCATCCAGCGTATTTCCGAAGGACGCTATCATGGCATTATTCGGGAACGGGCCAAAGAGCTCTTAACCCGGCTGCATAGGTATTCTCCGACTCACCGCCCTGAGGATATAACAGGATAATCTTGGAACCTCTAGGGGACTTGCGCGCTTGTCGTATAAAAACGTACCTTCGACGAGTTCCTCTGCAAGAAACAACGCTCGGAGCGGAACCTCAAGTCCCGCCAGTGGACTAGTCCCTAGTCTTCTATAACTTGAGCCCTCGGTTACAAAGGGCCCGCTCTCCTCAGCAGTACACGCCGTGGTGCTTAGCTTTGGGTTACAGTCCACTTGTTTCCATCTAGCCATTACGTTTCTGCAAGATACGAGCATCTGCAAGCCCAATTATCGATTCCGTCGTTCTTCCGCGGTTTTACACTCTATACACATCAGCGCATAGGGAATCGCTTCAAGTCTATCCTGGGGTATACGCTTGCCACATTTCATGCAAAGACCGTATTTTCCCTGTTGAATCCTGGTAAGGGCTGACTCTATTAACTTGAGCCGTTTTAATTCCTGAGAACCGATTGCTTCAATCATCTTGCGATCTATGTCATCAGAAGCACTATCTGCTAAATCTTTTGGATCCATACCCTCTACAATTTCTTGAAAATCCTTATTACTCACGATCAGCTTTGAAATGATCTCCATTTTCAGATCCGTGAGGGATTTATTGATTCGTTCTACAAAGTTCTGCTCCATGAAGGGCCTCCCTATTACTTCCTAAAGATTATACTTAATATAGGAACCTGCCTGGTAGTTTCTACATTTAATTATGAAAATATACTAATTAATTTGGGTAGATTGCCGTATGCCGGTACTTTTGTCAAGGCTCCAAGTCGTTTTTTTTATATTTTTCTCTAAATAGTGAGGTTTTTCAAAGCCGGATATGAGGAAAAACCTCGATAAACAGAGAAAACAGCAACTTACATACAAGGGAAAAAGCGAATTTCAGATTCCTTTTTCGGAAGCTAATCTCATTGGAAACGAAATTTCCAGCTTAACCGGGTTTTGAAACTCGGCTCAAGGGGTATTTCTAAATTCAGTGATTTCTCAAAGCAATCCCTCAATCCAGGCTTGTTTTTCTCCATTGCCTGACCTATGGTTTACAGAATCTCCCTGCTCCCGCTTTGCGGCCTCTCCATCGTAAGAGCCGTAAAGGTGGTGATGTTTCTTCTTTAATTATCATCAAAGTGATCCCCGTGAATGTACTGAGAATGTATTCCTCATCGTCATGGTTCTTGTCCACCTCAATGGCCCCCTGCTTACCCTTACATCGGTATTTCCTTGACTAGGTTATCACCCCATACCGAGCTTTAGAACAGCAAATATCGCAACAATCCCCCATCAAACGAGGCTTTTGCCTGGGCCTGGCAGACTCGGACGCGTCCCATGAAGCAGTTACTCCTCTGCTATAATGAATATTCGGAAGCATAGACCGGATACCCTGAATAGAACGCGGCCGCTGCGCCGCTAGATCCGTTCTGTCAATGCAACGTTCTTATCGTGCGGTTATTGGAGATCGTAAACCAATGCACCTCCACCGTCACCTAGGGATTACCAGGGTAAATTCGATTAAGATGAGATACCTCATGTTCTCCCTCTCTTCATTGCCCATTCAGAACATCTTGATAAAATGCCTGAGAGAACCAATACTTATTCATCGAGACCGGTTTAGGTTCGTGAACATAGGGATAGGGTGGTTGAAGCGGGACCAGATGGCGCTTCAGGGTAAACGTTCCAAAGAGACCTCGGCAGGTGTGACCATCCTTTCCCATATTTATTTTAAGGAGATTGTATCTATGCAATTTGGGGGAACAGAAAAAAGCTATGCATTAGTTACCGTGGACAGTACTAATGAATATGCAAAAGCCCTTGCAAAAGCAGGAGCCGCAAGCGGAACCGTGGTATGGGCTCACCGTCAGACCGGGGGGAAAGGAACACGAAATCGGACCTGGGAATCACCGGAGGGTAATGTATATTGGTCCGGTATCATACAATCGAAAGATCTAGGGGAAGCGTCCTTTACCGAATTGGTGTATGTGAACGCATTGGCGGTTTATACTACCATTACTCAGTATGTCCATGCAGAATCCCAGGTGGCTATTAAGTGGCCCAACGATATTTTGTTACATGAAAAGAAAGTAGCCGGTTCTTTGCTGGAATGCGGCGCCTTTGATTCGACTGGAAAACCTGGATGGATTGTCATAGGAAACGGAATCAATGTAGCGGTTAGTCCCGGGGCACAGCCGTCTATGCTATACCCTCCTACCTCATTACAGGAAAGCGGGTATGAAGTAACCAGAGAGGCTGTCATAGAAGTATTACACACCCACCTAGGCCATGAAATAGCCTATTGGCTGCAACATGGATTTAGTACCTTACGAAACACCTATTTAGCAAAAGCCTTCAAATTGCATAAGGAAATAGCCCTAGGCATCAGCACGGATAAAGCTGATTATGTTACCGGACGATATGAAGGTATCGATGAAAAAGGCTGTATCATCTTAACCTGTGCAGATAAAACGATAAAAAAATTTCATTCCGGTGATGTATTTTTACGCTCCTAGGGGTCTGGTACTATTTTTGTGTATCTCATACCCTGAACAGGGAGCGATTTTTTATCCCCGAGAAGCAGCTTTTGTCATTCCTTATCAGATAGAGCATGAGGATCATT
>JAITAI010000019.1 GCA_031284195.1 Treponema sp. | reverse complement strand
CTTAAATATAAGTCGTTTCTATAGAACGAACCGGGCCTTTGTAGTCTGCGGTTATTTTACTTCCCTCTTGATTTGGCCGCCATAGGAGCAATAAAGTATGGATAGATTATCTCATTGGTATATTCCACCCTTCCGAAGGCGGCGAAACATACCCTAATACTGAGGAGAAACCAGATGGCCCGATTTTTTGCCTCCTGCACCCTGCTCATGTTGAGCGGAATAGTTGTGGTCTGCCCGGTTATGGCTTCCGGGCATAGGGAGCCTTCCTTTTTCAGAGACATCGCCGGAAAGGAATGGAAGTTGATTGCCCTCAAAACAGGGTCAGGGAACCGTGGATTTAACCGGCAGAACCGAGAAACCGAAGACTTGGGCAATGCCTATACCCTGTACTTTGATATTCAGCAGCTCAGCGGTACAGGTGCGCCGAATCGATATTTCGCTCCCTATACCCTGGGAGAAGGGCAGGCCATTTCCATTCAAACCATTGCAAGTACCCTGATGATGAGTTTGAACGAACCTCTGGACCTGAGAGAATCAGAGTATTTTGCCCATCTTGAAAAGGTAAGCCACTGGGACTTCTTCCAAGGAAAACTGAGCCTGTATACCCTCTACCCGGAAGGCCAGCAGGAGGTACTCCTTTTCAGCTCTGACTGAGAGAAGCCACCGGCCTTTAAGCTTGGGCAATATCTGTTCTGTCTTGAACTTTTCCCGGTTTTAAGTACCTAGATTAGGAGAAGGTTCTATTCTGGAAGAAGGCCGGTTTCACTGGGCAGCCTCCTTGTGGCATATCGCTTAAACGGGAGGCCTTTCTATTGCGTCTTGATACATCCCGTTACTTTCCCCGTTAAATCGCAATGATAATGTCCTCATGTAAACACAATAGCAATATCCCTTGGGTAGTGCGATAGGAAGACAAGATGGCTGGGAAGGAAACTACCCATGAGACAAAAGGAAGTACTATAAGGAAAAGGGATGGAACTAGGAGAAACTAACCATAGAAACCGCAGCAAAAAAGTTGAAAGTGAGATACCAGAGGAGGACAGATATATGCCGCTTGTACTACTCGGGGAACCAAGGATAAAGATAAGCGGGTGGTGATCCACCATGTATAAATGGAAGAAGCTGGGTACCAAGCCAAGGGGAGATAATTCATGGTAATATAATGAACTCCGTTCACCGGTCTTGAGTCATTTTTTCCTCATCATACTGTGTAGATCACCATTGATAAGTGAAGGCCCGCTGAAGAGTTGGTTGTTAGGAAAAGGGGAAAGGGCTTTTCTGGAGAGGTGGAGAGCGGGCTGCGCCCGCCCGCTGCCCCAAATACACCTCCAATCAAAACTCCAATATCAAAAGTCCTCTACGGAAGCGAATTTTTGGGCAGCCCTCTAGCCGTTATCCCAATATTGACTGAAGCGGGGGCTTGAAACTTTTCCCGCCGTAATATATAGTAACCATGCCGAGCGGCGTGTATCGCGTAAGTCCAGGTGGACGTGTGTGATACACGCCGCTCTTTTTTTGTTTTAGAGGTAACTTGTATGAATGTTACAGTAGATGCCGCCAAAGATCATAAAATGGCGGTCATGCCGGTTGGAAAACTGTTGTTTTCCATGTCGCTGCCGTTGATGCTCTCCATGATTATGGAAGCCCTGTACAACGTGGTTGACAGCCTGTTTATTGCCCGCTTGAGCGAAAAGGCTTTGACCGCCCTGACCCTTGCCTTCCCAGTGCAGTTACTGGTGGTTTCAATCACTGTTGGTACGGGAGTTGGCATTAACGCCTTGCTGTCCCGGCAGTTGGGCGAAGGCAACCGGACAGGCGCAGGCAATACCGCCATGAACGGTGTATTTTTGGCGTTCCTCACCTACATCGTTTTTCTTTTGTTCGGGCTATTCCTCGTCAAGCCTTATTTTGCGTGGCAGACCGGGGATGGCGAAATTTACCGGATGGGCGTTGAATATCTGTCTATCTGCATGATTTGGTCCGTAGGTTCGGTGGGGCAGATAACGTTTCAGCGAATTTTGCAATCTACCGGGCGGGCGGGGCTTTCTATGGTGTCCCAACTCGTAGGAGCTGTGTTCAATATTATTTTTGATCCGCTTTTAATTTTCGGTCTTTGGGGGTTTCCGAAAATGGGGGTTACCGGAGCGGCAATCGCCACGGTCGCCGGGCAGATTATCGCTATGGGAATTGCCGTTTTCTTTAACATTGCCAAAAATGAAGACGTGCGGTTTCACTTCAAGACGTTCCGTCCTAATAAAAAAGTCCTTGGTGAAATTTACCATGTGGGCGTTCCGGCGATAATCAATCAGTCTCTCAATTCCCTTATGGCATTTGGGGTGAATTTTATTTTGATAAAAATTTCCGCCACAGCGGTAGCGGCATTTGGCATTTATATCCGCATACAAAACTTTGTATTTATGCCGGCCTTTGGCGTGAATAATGGCGTTATCGCTATTGGCGCTTTTAACTACGGAGCAAAAAACAAAAGGCGGATTGATCAGACCATTAAAAGCGGTATGATTATTGCGGGTTCAATTCTTGCTATCGGCATGGTGATTATACAAACCTTAACCGGGCCGATTTTGCGCCTTTTTAACGCTTCGCCTGAGTTGATGGAGATTGGTTCCGCGGCCCTGCGTATCATTTCTTTGAGTTATTTATTTGTTGCCCTTACGTTGATTATGCAGGGAGTGTATCAAGCCCTCGGCAACGGCATATACAGCCTGATTATTACCCTTATGCGAGTAGTGGTTGTGTTAATTCCAGCACTGTACATTTTTGCGAAGATATTCCCGCTGCATAAGGTTTGGTGGGCATTTGTTCTTGCAGAGTTTTTTTCAACCCTTACCGGCGCTTTTCTGTTGAAACGTATTTACCGCGAGAAGGTAAGTCCGCTAAAAACCATTCAGGCGGAAGCGTAAGCTTTATAGGAAAAAAGGGCAAAAGCGCAAGGCTTTCCTTCTGCTGCGCTCTGGCTTATCCCCTACCGGCCTCTTGGATAAACCGGACATTACTCAGGGGGGGCCGCTGCCGTTTTGCTGCCAGAGCCAGCTGTTTCCCATACTCCATAAGGCTCTCGTCTAACATCGTCCGTCATTACCTCAAGAATCCCTTCAATTCTCGCTCAGCTTCCGTCTGAGTTCCTCTAGTTCCCGCCGGAGCCCTTCGTTTTCCTGTTCAAGCCGCTGCCGTTCCACAGCCCCTTCCTGCAAGCCTTTCCGTAGGCCTTCCTGCAGGCCTTTCCGCTCCGCTACCAAGGACAACCGTTTCCCATATCCCATAAGGCTCTCGTCTAACATCGTCGTTACCTCCCTCAGTTTATACCCTTTCCCTATATACTCTATCAAGCCTTCAAGCCGTTCAAGCAGGGTTACTATATCTTCATCACTGTATCCTTCCCGTTCCCCACAACCCTCTATCGCTTCCTTCAGTTGCATCCCCACTTCCCTGAACGCCCGCTCTACCTCCTTCCGTTCCGCTGCACCCACCGTCTGCCTCGCCGCTTTCCTCAATTTCAGGATATAAAAGGGCAACAATGCCGAAAGTCCCCCCTCCACTATCCCTTCAATCGAGTATTCAAGCAGTTTTACCGTCTGTATCCTAAAACTGTACCGCTTCCTCGGAGCAAAAACCATTTGTATTTCCAACTGTTCCGGTGTGGTTTTATTCGCTTCCAGGTATATCACCGCAGCCTGGGGAAAGGACAGGATGATGACACCGGCTTCGATTTTCTTCTCCTTCAGCGCCTGGGCATAACTACTCAAACACCCGGATGGCCATGTTTGCATCATCAGTGGTTTGTTCTTCGATGAGGTAGGTGTGGCCTGCAACAGACACCACTTCATCGACCTGGCGTTTTTCCAGGTCAGGGGCGATCTGTTCGGTACTCAGGTGGATAACAGGGCTATCCAGAGGGTGCTGAGTATGAAACAAGCCGTTGATGAAGCGGATCATGGCAGTGGAGGAGAGGCTTGAGATGATCTGCTTAAAAGAGCGGTCGAATATATCCGGGGTGTTTGGGGATTGGGCCATAGAGTAGGGTAGCAGGCCTAGTTATTCGGTGCAATGAGAGGGTGATTGGCAAAATCCTGCAAGGCATCGACGGTTTCGGCTTTGTCCCTGGCAAGACGTTTTGCCGTAGCCTTGTCCGGTTCATAGGCGGTTCGGGCGGTGAAGAATACGATAATCTTACCGGAAACCTCGGTACCTTCGGCCTGATTCCAGGCATAAGCGCTTATTTTGGCGGAATCTACCCGAATCGCCGTCTATTTTCCGGCTACTTTTGGGCTCAAGTCCTTTGTTTTTAGCGGGTAGACTGGCGCTTTCTGCTGCATAAGAACAAGGCCAAAGAGGGTTTGACCAAGGTTCTTGCAGGTACTTTTACCGCTTTTAGCAAAGTCCACGGATTCTAGTCCTCAATCGTTAGCTGTAGCTATATATATAGTAAAAAGTCTGCAGATTTTTCCCCTAGGCGGTGCGGTTTCAGCCGTGAGAATCCCGGTTAATCTACAGGGACCCCTAGCCCCTTTTAGGCAGGGGGCACAGCAGGATGGACCAAGGCACTGCTTTATCTCCTACCGGTCTCTTGCAGGGCTGGTCAATTCGGGCTGAACCTGGATGAACCGGACATTGCTCAGGGTGGGGCCGTTGTCCATACCCCATAAGGCTCTCGTCTACCGTCGCCGTTACTTCAAGAGCCCCTTCCATCATCTCTAAGTTTCTGTCTGAGTTCCTCTAGTTCCCGCCGGAGTCCTTCATTTTCCCGTTCAAGTCGCTACCGTTCCACAGCCCCCTCTTATCAGCCTTCTTTCCTGCCTTCTCCTGTAGGCCCTCTTTCCGGTCTTCTTGCCAGCCCTCTTTCTTGCCCTCTTGCAGACCTTCTTTCCGGCCTTCCTGCCAGCCTTCTTTCTTGCCCTCTTGCAGACCCTCTTTCCGGCCTTCCCAACTTTCTTTCTTGCCTTCCTGCAGGCCCTCTTTCCGGCCTTCTTGCCAACCTTCTTTCTTGCCCTCCTGTAAGCCCTCTTGCCAGCCTTCTTTCTTGCCCTCTTGCAGACCTTCTTTCCGGCCCTCTTGCCAGCCCTCTTTCTTACCTTCTTGCCA
Organism: Treponema sp.; assembly: GCA_031284195.1. Lineage (GTDB taxonomy): Bacteria > Spirochaetota > Spirochaetia > Treponematales > Breznakiellaceae > JAIRLU01. The sequence goes on along the minus strand of JAITAI010000019.1, from coordinate 5,709 downwards.
ACCTTCTTTCTTGCCCTCTTGCCAGCCTTCTTTCTTGCCCTCCTGCAGACCCTCTTTCCGGCCCTCTTGCCAGCCCTCTTTCTTGCCCTCTTGCCAACCTTCTTTCTTGCCCTCTTGCCAGCCTTCTTTCTTACCTTCTTGCAGACCTTCTTTCTTGCCTTCTTGCCAACCTTTGCGTTCCGTAGCCAGGAACAACCCTTTCCCATAATTTATAAGGACTTCGTCTAACATCGTCGTTACCTCCCTCAGTTTGTCCTCTTTCTCTATAAATACTCTATCAATCCTTCAAGCCGTTCAAGCAGAGTTACTATATCTTTATCGTTATATCCCTCCTGTTCCCTACAACCCTCTGTCGTCTCTTTCAGTTGTATCCCTACCTCCTGCCCTTCCATTTCAAGATATAAAAGTAACAACGATGAAAGTCCCCACTACCCCTTCAATCGAGTATTCAAGCAGTTCTACCGTCTGTATTCTGAAACCGTGCCCGCTACTTGGAGGTAAGACCACCTGTATTTCCAACTCTTCCAGCGTGGTTTTGCTCGCTTCCAGGTATATCACCGCAGCCTGAGGGAAAGGGCAGGATGATGACGCTGACTTCGATTTTTTTCCCTTCAGCGCCTTGGCATATTGGGGTGAAACAATCCATTGATGAAGGGGATCATGGCCGTGGAGGACAGATGGGAGATATTCTGTTCAAGAAGCGGTCGAATATATCGACGGTGTTTTGGGATTAAAACCCCTCGGAAGGTTTCTATGGGTATCTTGCTGTCCTTTTACTTGCGATCCCGCTTTCATGGGGCTATAGTAATAATAGTGTAGACGTTGTTTTGAGGATCAGGTGTAAAACCTAGTGAAACAAGAGAGGAAAAAATGGGATTAAACGAAACCCCTTCCGGTGAACGGGTACATATCGGTTTTTTCGGTAGGCGTAATGCGGGAAAATCGAGCCTCGTCAACGCTGTAACGGGTCAGGATTTGGTGATCGTCTCGGATATCAAGGGTACTACCACGGACCCGGTGTATAAGGCCATGGAATTGCTCCCCTTGGGGCCGGTTCTGATCATTGACACCCCCGGCATTGACGACGAAGGCCCTCTAGGGGAGCTCCGGGTACGCCGGGCAAAACAGGTATTAAACAAAACCGATGTGGCCGTGCTGGTAATCGATGGGACTGTGGGAAAAACTCCTGCTGATGAAGCCCTTATCCGCTTGTTCCAGGATAAACAGGTTAAGCATATCCTGGTTTACAATAAAATGGATCTCCTTGCAGGCGCCCAGCTTCCTGTCGCTCCCGGGGACCATGAAATCTATGTCAGCGCTACTACTAATGTCAATATCGAAGCCCTCAAAGAGCAGCTCGCTACCTTGGCGTTTACCGAAGAGCCTAAGCTCAGGATTGTAGGAGATCTCATCGGCCCGGGGGATTTCGTGATCTTAGTGGTCCCAATTGATAAAGCGGCCCCTAAAGGCCGGCTGATCCTGCCTCAGCAGCAGACCATCCGGGATATCCTCGAAGCTGATGGAGCGGCTATCGTGGTAAAGGAGGTGGAATTACGGGAAGTCCTGGAACACCTGGTTCCTATAGGTAAAAAACTGAAATTGGTCATCACCGACAGCCAGGTTTTCGCCAAGGTCTCTGCCGATACCCCTATGGATATTCCCCTCACCTCTTTTTCCATTCTTTTTGCCCGATACAAAGGTTTTCTCTTACAAGCGGTACAAGGGGTGAAGGTGCTGGATGCACTGCAGGATGGGGACCGGGTTTTGATTTGCGAAGGCTGTACCCATCACCGTCAATGTGATGATATTGGTACGGTCAAGCTGCCTCGATGGATAAAAAATTACACCGGTAAAGAGCTGGCCTGGACCTTTACCTCTGGGGTAACATTTCCCGAAGACCTTTCATCCTACAAACTGATCCTGCATTGTGGAGGCTGTATGCTTAACGAACGGGAGTTGCGGTATCGTCAAAAATGCGCCCAGGATCAAAAGGTGGCCTTCACCAATTACGGCACCACCATCGCCTATATGCAGGGGATTCTCAAACGCAGTGTTGCCATGTTTCCCCATATCGCCGCAGAACTGGAACATGAGGAAAAAGAGGACTGATGCGTATTGAAAAGGACTTCCTTGGGGAACTGGCCCTGCCCGATGACGCGCTCTACGGTATTCAAACCCTCAGAGCCCAGGATAATTTTGCCCTGGGGTATAAGAAGACCCACCATGAGCTCATCCGGGCCATGATCCTGGTGAAGAAAGCTGCAGCCCTTACCTATGGAAGCCTTGAACCGGACCCGGAACAGGCCACACCATACCGGGCCATTGTCAGCGCCTGCGACCGCCTCTTGGCCGGGGAAGGAGCGGATATGTTCATCCTCGACGCGCTCCAGGGCGGCGCAGGGACCTCCACCAATATGAACGTGAATGAGGTGATTGCCAATCTTGCCCTGCGCATCCTGGGAAAAGCTCCGGGAACCTACGAAGCGGTCCATCCCCTCGATACGGTGAACCGTGGCCAGTCTACCAATGATGTGTATCCCACTGCCTTACGGATCGCGGCGATCACCCTCCTACGGGACCTGAGCGGTTCCTGCGCGAAACTGCAAGAGGCATTACAAAAGAAGGAATTGGACTTCGAGGGTATCCAAAAGCTGGGTCGGACCGAACTCATGGATGCGGTGCCAGTTACCTTGGGTTCGGAGTTTGGCGCTTATGCCCAAGCCATTGCCCGGGACCGGTGGCGGCTCTACAAAATCGAAGAACGGTTACGGCAGATAAACCTGGGGGGTACGGCAGTAGGATTGTATAGAAAAGACGGGGAGAAACGTCAGGAGGAACGGAAGTACCGTTTCAGGGTCATTGAAACAATCCGGGAGCTTACCGGTATCGGCCTTGCCGCTGCGGAGTATCCCATGGATATTACCCAGAATAACGACGTGTTCGTGGAAGTTTCCGGATTACTTAAGGCCCTGGCGGTCAATTTAATGAAGATTGCCGGTGACTTGCGGCTTATGAATTCAGGCCCCCGGGGAGGGCTGGGGGAAATCAAACTGGCCCCTTTGCAGATGGGCAGTACCATCATGCCGGGTAAGGTGAATCCCGTCATCCCCGAGATGATTATCCAGACCGCCATACGGGTTCAGGCCAATGATTACGCCATTACCGTGGCAGCATCCCAGGGTGAATTTGAACTGAACCCTTTTTTACCCCTCATTGCAGACGCCCTGTTGGAAAGCCTCTCCCTGTTAAACCGGGGCGTGTACCTCTTCCGTACCAAATGCGTAGACTTGCTTACCCCAAACCCAGAACGATGCGCTGCCCATTTGAACGCTTCTTATGCCTTTGCCGCTGCCTGGGTGCCTCAGTTAGGATATGATAAGGTCAGTGCGATCATTGCAGCCTGCGGCGGAGAGCCGGAACTGATTAAAAAAGCCTTGGAAGCGGCTTCTCCGTGAATCGAGGCTTTCTCCAAGCAACCGAATCTGGGGAAAGCCGTACGGTTTTTTCTAAAGGAACCGGACCTTTGCAGGTTGCGGCATAAGGAGACTGGGAGACCCTAAAACCCTCTGGAAATTTTCGAAGGGTTTATTCTGCAGCCGGTTAAGACTGCTGGAAGATACGCTGCATGAGCAGCATGAGAAAAAAGGATGCGTAATCAGGTATGGATAGGGATAATGAGGGGATCACCGGCTTGGTGCTTCCCCGGTTTTTACGGTACGTGCGGTATTGGACCACAAGCGATCCCCATGTGGAGGCGACCCCTTCCACACTAGGGCAATGGGAACTGGCAAAGGTTCTGATCCAGGAACTCCGGGATCTGGGGCTTACCGATGTGGTACTGACCAATTATTGTTATGTGATTGCCCGGATTCCAGCTACACCGGGAAAGGAAACCTGTAAGACCATTGCTTTCATGGCTCATCTGGATACGGCAAATGATGTTTCTGGTAAAGATGTGCAGCCCTGCTTAGTTGAAGTCTATGACGGTACTAAGATATGCCTTGCAGGGGACCTGGTCTTGGACCCGGCCCAGGATACTGATTTAGCAAGCCAAAAGGGTAAGGCTATCGTACATACCGATGGCACCACCCTGTTGGGAGCAGATGATAAGGCGGGGATTGCAGAGATTATGGCAGCAGCGGCATACTTGTTGTCCCATCCTGAACAGGAACATGGGCCGGTGGAACTGATTTTTACCCCTGACGAGGAAACCGGTAAGGGACTTCCTGAATTTCCCCTGAACCGTATTACCGCCTGCGCCTGCTATACTCTGGACGGGGGTTCCCTAGGAGAACTGGAGACGGAATGTTTTAACGCATACCGGGCGGAGATTCACTGTACTGGACAGCCGATACATCTTGGGTATGCCCGGGGGATCCTGGTCAACGCGGCGCTTATGGCAGCTTCCTTTGCGGTGATGCTCCCCCGGACCGAAAGCCCGGAAGCCACCGATGGTTATTATGGCTACTATAGTGCTATGGCAATTCAGGGTAATCCCGATCAAGCCTCCCTGGAGGTGTTCATCCGTGACTTTGATCGTACCGGCGCCGAGCGGCGGGTGGCGGCTTTAGACCATTTTGCCCGGGCAGTGGAAGCGCAGTTTCCTGGAGGTAAAGTCGCGGTCCATGCCAAAGCCCAGTATTATAATATGAAGGACAAGATCGATGCCCGGCCAGAAGTGCTGGAGATACTGAAACAGGCCGTTTCAAACCTGGGCTTAGCATACCGGATCAAGCCAATCCGGGGAGGTACCGATGGTTCCCGGCTTACCGAGTTAGGGATACCCAGCCCCAATATCTTCACCGGGGGTCGTAATTGGCATAGTCCCCGTGAATGGGTATCGGTTTCTGATATGGCAGCAGCCTGTAAGGTGGTGTTAGAACTGATCCGGCTCTGGGGAACAGAAACCCCTGGGGGTAGGGATAATCATATTTAGAGCGTGTTCACACTAAAGAGATGAGACTTAAAGGCAGATACAATAAATATGGAACTTACCGAAAAACAATAGCTGCACATAGTACCATTGCTGCCCAAACACCGGGAAAATATCACAATAGACAATCAAACCTTGCTTAACACCCTCATCTACCGATGTAAGAACGGTGGTAAGTGGCGGAGTTTGCCTGAAACCTTTGGAAATGGGCAGATGATCTCTGTCCGTTTGAACTGCCGAGCGGAAAAGAGTGTGCTGGAGCGATTTTTTGCGAAACTGGCCGGGGAAAGATTGCCGGTATCCGGGGTATGCCGATGGAACACCAAGCTACATGCAGTACCTGTGTGGGGGATGGTTGCCTTCAAGCGGTCCAGAGGAAACGTCCCGGATGCGGTGGAGGGTCGGTTGCTACTGGAAACCATCGGAAAACAGGAGTATACGGTTAATCGCTTGATGGATCGGGCGTATGAAGCCGAGCGGACAGGGCTTAGGGCAGGGGAATTGGGGTTTAATCCGGTAGTACCGGTGAAACGAAACCGGGTTCATCCGTGGGGTATGACCGGGAACTATATAAACGAATGAAGTTAACCGCATGCAGACTACTCTGCTGAGCATAATCCGCTGTTCTCTCCACAGGCTCCAGCGGATACTTTCGGTTTCCCTCTCAGCGGAGGGAGGTGCCGGTAGAGGGGGAACAACGGGCTTTAGTAACCCCGGTTTCACCGAACGCCGCCCATAATAACGTGCCGTAAAACCATGCCTTCGCCGATGCCTCA
>JAITAI010000128.1 GCA_031284195.1 Treponema sp. | reverse complement strand
CACTATACCCCCTCTCATCCGTTGTGTCAACACCTTTTTTCCCTTGCAGGAACAAACCCTACCCCCCCTCAGCGCATACTATAAGGCCCCTCTGCATACCCCTGGGCAGCCCTAACCATGCGGCCTTTTCCACGCTCTTGGCTCCAGGGGTACGATAGACCGCTTGGCTTCTGGTTCGTCCAAGCGTCAGTCCGCTTGCCGAATCTCCGCAGTATGGTCCTAATCCCTTAAAACAGGTCAAAAATTCGGACCCAGTACCCCTCGTAATTCCTTATATTACAATGACTTATAAGGCCCTTTCCGCATACCTCCTTGTAAATTCGGAATTTTTTCTGCAATAACACGATTGCTCCTCTTTTTTTTCTTGTAATTCCTTATCCTGTAAGGAAGATGGCCGGACATGGATGAAGGTTCACTGTGGCTATGAACCGGACCATAGGGTTACCCTCCCCTTCAGAAAGCGCAGGCGCTCCCCCTGCCCTTGAGCAGTACTGTGATCCCTTAGTATTTCTCTTTTATTTCGACCCGTTCCACCTTGGGCTTGGTTTTAAGGGCCGTCACCAGTTTGGCAATATCGGTAGTATCGGGAATTCCCACGAAAAGGTGCAGCCGGACCCCCTTCCCCTTTTCTTTTCCTTTACCGATACCTTGAGCCACATCCATAGACAAAACCCGGACGGCAAAGGATTGCAAAATATGTAAACATTCTTTAAGTTCAGGGATTTCTGGATTATCCGGGTTAAAGGTTATTTCCAGCAGTTTATTCCGTTCTTTCGGGAACAGCTTCCCTTCAATAGGATTCAGAATTACCAGGGTAATCAGGGTGATAATCAAGGTAAGCCCTGCGGCAAGAAACATCCCCGCGCCGATAGCCAAGCCCACTGCCGCGATAAGCCATAGAGAGGCAGCAGTGGTGAGTCCCTTGATGTTGTTTCCGAGACGGATCATGGCCCCTGCCCCGAGAAAGCCGATACCGGATACCACCTGGGCGGCGATCCTTCCCGGATCTCCGTTCTTCATGGCAGTGAATTCCTGGGGAAGCCAAATGGAAAGCATCATCAGGAGGGTGGCCCCTGTGGCAATCAGGATGTGGGTTCGCAACCCTGCAACCTGGTGTTGACTGGCCCGCTCAAGCCCAATGACGGCCCCGGCAATGAAACCCAAACCCAGGCGGATAACCATATCGAGTTCAGTCATTTTTGTTTGTACTTGGTGTCGATTGAGGATTTAACGCTTCCGCATACCGATTCAGCAGGAAAAGAAGGGTCCCTTTTACCTAAGACTTGGTTCATAGTATTGTTACTATGCACCAACCCAGCTTATAAAGCAATGGCGGCTGTTTCAAAATGTCAAAGGTTGGAACAGGCTTCAGGGTTTTACCTTTTTGGGCCAAGACAGCATAGAAAGATTCTCCCCCTTTTTTAAGGGATAGCCCCTTTGATTGGTCATTTTGTGGTATGGGTATCTTTAAGAACGGAAAGGATCCTCAATAAACGACCAGGAGTATCATGGCAGGCTCATAGACACCGAGAAACCCTCCAACCGGCACTGCGGTTTGTTGAGATATACGACAAACACCGCCGGTTCCCCTGCTGGTAAGGGCCAGGTAAAGATAAAAATTGTACCCTAGGAGCAAAATGAGCAAAAGAAGGAGTCCATGAGTTAGCAAAGACCTCTGCACTAAGGTACACTATTAAGAGGACACGTTGAATCCTTAAGTAAACTCTATGGGAGAAACGGGAAAATGATCAGGGATATCTTTTTAGGCCTCAGGAGAATCAAAATCTATGCCCTGGTGGGGGAAAGCGGCACGGGTAAAAGTTTCCGGGCAAAACTGGTCGCCCAAAAATACCGTATTGATTTTATCATTGATGATGGTTTGCTCATCCGGGATAACCGCATATTGGCAGGTCAGTCTGCAAAAACAGAGAAGACCTTCATGGCTGCGGTGAAAGTCGCCCTCTTTGATAATAAAAACCAGCGCGATGAAGTTGCCCGGAAGCTCCAGGGGGAACGATTCAAGAAAATCCTGATCTTGGGGACTTCGGTAAAGATGGTGAATAAAATCGCCGCCCGGCTCCAACTTCCGCCACCGAGTAAAATCATAAAGATTGAGGATATCGCCTCACAAGCGGATATTGAAAATGCCATTAGGACAAGACGGATCGAAGGAAAACATGTGATTCCGGTACCATCAATCGAGGTTAAACGAAATTATCCCACTATTTTCTATAATGCCATTAGGATCTTCAAATGGAACCCCGTGCCCCCTGGAATCAGTTCCACCCCGAGGGTGCATGAAAAGTCCGTGGTGCGGCCGGAATACTCAAAACGGAGTCGAGTTAGCATTTCAGAAACAGCCCTGAGCTATATGGTTATCAACTGTGTAGATGAGTATAATCAGAATATACGGATAAAAAAAATCGCCGTAAAAGATGATACCATGGGGTACCGTTTGGTCATAACCATTGATGTGGCCTATGGGACCCAATTAGGGGGAGATATACATGAATTACAGCAATATATTATAGATAGTATTGAACGGTATACGGGTATTTTGATTGAAGAGGTAAATATTATCATAGACAAAATCATCTAACCATGATTCGACAAAAGTCTGATAGAAAAGTGTTCGATAATAAAAGATGAATGAGCTGTTCCCAAGACCCGGTTGCGTGGGAAAGTGTTTTGAGAAAGGCTCATAATAAAGCATTTAGAGACAATTTGAATGCGGTATAGGTAAGAGGAGCTCCCATGAAGCGTTACGGTTTTATATTTTCTGTGGTTTTACTTGTTTCTATTTCCCCTCAGCTTATAGCCGTGCCGGTAATGGTATCGGTAACCAGTAAATATTACGTGGTACAGAGTGACAGTGGAGGTGCAGATGCAGCCCTCCTTGCCCAGGAATTGGAAACCCGGTTTAAGCTGTATAATAGCATTTTCCATTTTAATGAGGAACATATACGAGTGCCCTTAAAAGTCCGGGCCTATACCTCTAAGGAAGACTATGACGCCTATATCTTCGAGCGCTTAGATAAAACCAGTCCTGGGGCAGTGTATATGCATTATAATCAGCCGGAACGACGGGAACTGGTCATACACCGGGGCAGCGCGGAAGAGGCCCGGATGTTCCCCCATCAGGCCTTTGTCCAATACCTGCGGGCCTTTATTCCCCATCCTCCTTCCTGGATCCGGGAGGGATTCGCCATCTATTTTAGCACCCTCCAATTTGAGCCCAGCTCTCCTGTGGTACACACCGAAACCCCTTCTGATGAGTCAAGGCCAGAATCGCCAGGGGGATTAATCTATGAAGAAAATTTAGCCTGGCTTGAAACGGTAAAAAATCTGGGAGATAAGGCTCCTACCTTGGAATCGGTATTCTTGGCAGATATGCAAGGGTTTCCCGATCATTTGCAAAGTGTATCCTGGGCTTTGGTCTCCTTCTTTAAAGACAGCAAAAAAGCCAATTATGAAAGAATCCTCTATGAATGTTTTATGCTCCTCTCTGATTCAGCAAGCGCGCCGGCTAATGCTGAAGTGGTTTTCAAGCACATCCTCAGTTGGACCGCCTTAGAGACCCTGGAACAGGATTATAAGGAATATCTGCATACCCGGAAGACCTTTGGAGAACTCATTGTCGAAGGCCAGCAGGCATATAAGGATAAGGACTTCAAAACTGCGGAAGCGGTATTCCAGCAGGCCTTACAACAACGGTATACCCATTACGCTCCCCATTATTACCTGGGATTGTTAGCGTATGACCAAAAAAAATACGATATAGCTGAAACGTATTACCATGCTGCCTTGCGATACGGTGCTGACCCGGCGTTGGTTTCCTATGCCCAGGGGGTCAATGCCGCTTCTGCGGGTCGTAATAGTGAAGCCATAGCGTTCTTGGAACAGGCGGGAACCATTGCCCCGGCACAGTACAAGGAACAGACGGACATGCTCATTAAGCGGCTGAGATAAGGGTATCCCCTAACCCAGAAGGTACGAGCCGAACGAGGAGGGCAAGGGGGAGTAAGCTACTCGGCAGGACTTTCGCGTTTCCGTGCATGTCTCCGCGGGTATTGGGAAGGGGGATCCCCGGGGGGAAGCTGTGCATCCCCTGGATTGAGGGCTCCGGGAAAGGACCGCCTTCCCCACTCGGAAAAGGGGGGTTTCTTAATGATAATGCCATGGGCCTTGAATATCCGCCGGATGGCGTGGTCCAATTCTACCCGGGGGGGATTCATGGGGAGGATAAAGCGTCTAGCCGCTATGAAGGCGTTCTTATACTGATCCAGTATCTCCCCATCCCATTGGGTAATCTCTTCGAGATAATCCGCTATCAACGTAGCCAGCGCTTCACCAGGCGCACCTTTAAACCCCTCATAGCTTATACGCTTTAGACTATCCAAATACCGGATACGAAAAGCAGCCTGTTCCTTCATCAAATGGCTTGCATTGGGTTGGAGAAATTCATAGACCCTAAAGCTGAACAGCTTTTCGACAATCTGCACTGCAGAAGAAGAATGGATGATTTTAAACAGCTCTTCGGTGAGCCTGGAAGGGGAGATTCCCGCCAATAAAGGGGCTTGCTGCTTGATCTTCCATTTCAGGGACAGAGGCAGCGTGAAACCTGTAGCCGCTGCGTATTTGAGGGCCCGGATCATCCGCACCGGATCATCGCTGAATATGGTAGCCAAGGGAATGATAGGGCGGATCCGTTTCTTTCGTATATCTGGTATACCTCCCACATAATCCACCACCAACTGGGTCAGAGGATCATAAAACAAGGCGTTCAAAGAAAAATCCCTACGGAGCACATCCTCTTCAATGGTTCCAAAGGTATTACTGGTGAGCCCGTCCTTCAGCGAACGAAAGGTGGAAACCTCGAAAACCTGGGACCCAAAACGCACATGCACCAGCCTGAAACGCTGGCCGATGATCCGGGCTTGATGGAATAGTTTCTTTATCCGGCCCGGGCTGGCGGCACTGACAATATCAAAATCTTTAGGGCTTTTACCGAGGATCAAATCCCGAACTGCCCCACCTACGATATAGGTCTCATACCCATGGGATTGTAAACATTCAACAATATACACTGCCTTGGGGTCTACCGCTGAAAACTTAATACCATGTTCATCCTGGGTATATACTATCGCTTTTTTAACGGCCTTTCCGTCTTGTTCAGTGGAATAACGGATGCGCAAGGAAGCCTCTCAATAGAAAATATAAAAGTTCTGTTTCAACGAAACTACACTCTTCATACCCCTTTTTTACGGCGATTTCAAAATTGGACATTCAGAAACCGCCTCTTTTACTACAAATTTACACCTACTCAACGCAATTACCGGAAAGTGACTCCTCCAGGGGCTTGGGAGGATCGCAATGCCGGATAATCCAGTTTAAGAGATTGTCGGTAACCTCTTCCCAGTTGGTTTCGTTCAAGGTTTCATGCCGGGCATCAGGATACAAGACAAATTCCAGGTCCTTGATCCCCAAAGACCGGTAGGCATTTACTAAGGCGGTGGGGCTCTTTCCCATATCTCCTACCGGATCTGCACTGCCGCCGAACACATAGATAGGTAAGTCCCGGCTCATCTTCTCAAGGGCCTCGGGTTTATGAATCTGGTTAAGCAGCACACTCATATCCCGATAGAACCCCACCGAGCAGAGCATACCGCAGCAAGGATCCGCCACATAGGCATCCACTACGCTCTCATCCCGGGAGAGCCAATCAGCAGCGGTCCGGTTCGGTTTAAAGGGCTTATTAAAGGGTCTATCAGTCACCATCTGGGCTAGGACCGAACCTTTACGGATACCTCCTTTAAGCAGGGCCAGTAAAGCCATAAAGGGAGGGCTGATCTGGATTCGTAAACCGTCCGGCCCTCGAGTTCCCGAGAGAATACACCCGGCGAGCCCGCATTCATGGGTCTCAAGGTACTGCTGAACCAGAAAAGAACCCCAGGAATGCCCCAAAAGGAACAAGGGTACCTGGGGATAGATCTGCTTGATCCGCTGGTTGATGCAATCAATATCCCCGGTAATATGGGAAATACCGTCCTTATCTGCGCAGTGCCCTAAAAGACCGCCTTTACCCGGATCGTTTACCGAAAGATCCGCAGTTTTACCATGTCCCCGCTGGTCCGCAGCCCACACCTCAATACCCTCCTGACCAAGTCGCTGGGCAAGTCGTTCGTAACGGAGGGAATGTTCAGCCATACCATGAACGATATGCAAAACTCCCCGAGGCAAATGCCCCGGATTAGTCTGGAGGAACTTATGGGGAATCCAATGTCTGACAAAAAGCTTCACCCCATCATAGGCGCTGAGCCACTCATCGGGGGTGCTCGGTTTATTGAGCTTTTCTCGTAGATTCACGCCATTCATAGATTTATTGTACCCCCTATAGGATTGTTGTGGCAATCGTGGTATATTACAAATACATGATAATTGGTACACTTTTTACCGCACCGGTGGAGGGTATCAGTACCGGCGGAGCCGGGGTGCTCCATTGTCAAGGGCAATGTATATTCATGGATTACACCGTTCCTGGGGATCTCATCATTGGACGGATCACCGAGGAACACAAAGGCTGGGCCCAGGGGGAACTGGTGGAAGTCCTTGAACCTTCTCCCCAGCGTAGAACGCCGGTTTGCGAGGTTTTTGGCGCCTGTGGGGCTTGTTCTCTGCAACATCTTGCCTATGAAACCCAGATTGCTGAAAAAGTGCGGATACTGCAGGATGGGTTGGTTAGAATCGGGGGATTACCGGTCCCCCCTGAACCAAACCGCTATCCCGCTCCCCCCTGGGCCTACCGAAACCGGGTACAATTTCATTGTATAAGACCTTTTCACCAAGGGTCATTGGGTTTTAAAAGCCGAAGCGGTGTACGCATCATCCCCCTTACCGATTGTCCTATTGCGGATCCGGGAATCCGGCAAGCTCTCCAGGAAAAAGCACTCTTGCCCCCGCCTGGGCAGGATCGGTTCACCGTGTATTCCCGGTTCAAAACGTTTTTGAGTGAAGGGGGCCTCTGCCGTGGGCGGGTTTCCCTCTTGGACCGAGAACTCCTCCTGGATGCCGGGGTGTTTTTTCAAAGTAACGGGATCATGTTGGAACTCCTTATCCAAGACCTACGGCGCTATGCCCAAGAAGCAGATCCCTCCCTACCTATGGCGGATCTGTACTGCGGAGTGGGAACCTTTGCGGCCTTTCTCCAGGACCTGTTTCCCCGGATGGACTTGGTAGAACAAAACGGCCCTGCGTTGGCGCTGGCCCGGGAAAATGTCCGGGGAAAAGGGCTTCGGTATGCTGCCTTGAGTTGTGATCAGTGGGTCAAGACCCTTCCCCATAAAGCCTGTTATGGTTTTATGGTGGTAGATCCGCCTCGACAAGGACTTTCCTGGGGATTACGGCAGTGGATAGTCCATAGGGGACCGCCTCTACTGGCGTATATATCCTGTGATCCTGCTACTCTGGCCCGGGACAGCCGGGCATTACTCCAAGGGGGCTATGAACTTCGGGAGGTAAACTTCTATGATTTTTATCCCCAAACCGCGCACATCGAAAGCCTGGGGATTTTTACCAGAACCAGGACGTTCCATGGCGCCTAAAGGTTGCGCTTTCTGGGTATGGGGCTGGGTAGTTTGTATCTGCAGCGCCCTTCCGCTCAAGGCTGAAACTTTCGGAGAGCCCCTCTGGAAGCAGGCTTTGGGAGGAACCATCATCGGACCTCCCTCGGTCCAAGGTGGTTCAGCGGTGGCGGTCTGCGACGGCGGTAATCTTAAAGCCTACACCTGGACCGGGAGATTCCTCTGGAACTACTATGCCCGGGGAAGATTACAGCCCTTTGTAACCCGATCCCGGGAAGGGACGAGCTATATTGGCAG
>JAITAI010000278.1 GCA_031284195.1 Treponema sp. | reverse complement strand
GCCTTTATTATTTCCCCCATGCGGCGTACTGCGTTCATATTGATACCGCTCTTGGTGCTTGCCACATTCACCGAGGCGCAGACCCGTTGGGTATGGGATAGGGCGTGAGGGATGGAATCAATCAGCCGCCGATCTCCTTGGGAAACGCCTTTTTGCACCAGGGCGGAAAAGCCGCCTACAAAATCAATGTCTAATTCCTTGACGACCTCATCCAGGACTTGGGCATAGGGGGTATAGTCGTGGTCATCTGATGCAGCAGCCACCAAAGCCAAGGGAGTTACTGAAAGGCGTTTATTGATGATGGGGATACCGTATTCGGTTTCCAAGGCTCGGGCGGTTTTTACCAGGGGACCTGCGATTCGCAGGAGCTTTTCCCGGATTCTCCTTCGGGTTTCTACCCCGGACGCCGTAGCGCAGTCCAGGAGGGAGACCCCCAGGGTAATAGCCCGAATATCCAGTTTAAACCGGAGGAACATATCCACCGTTTCCGTGATCTCAAAAGGGGTAAAAAGCATAGGTACTACCTTAGATATAAACGTCTATTCTTATAGAAGACGGTTCTATAAGTAAAGGCTGTCTCAGCATGTCAAATTTTGAAACAGCCTCAATGATTAGACTAATTATAGAAGAAAAGGCCGGTTTATTATAGTACCAACCAAGGCAGGTAAAAAATAGCAGGGCTAAGGACCGCAGAGCTTCGTAGAACCCAAAAGCCCCCTTTGACTAATGCTATGTCTGACCCTTGACCAAGGTTAGGTCTAACTCTCCCGGTACCCTGATCTATCAGGTTCCCTTCCGTCTGAGTACCTTCCCCGAGGCGGTACCGTAGTAGGTATCGTGGTCATTGGCTACAACGCCGTTTACCAGGACATAGCTAAAACCTGTACCCAATCCACGGGGTTCAACGTAACTGGCGTGGTTTTCGATCTTTTCCAAATCAAAGATCACCAGGTCCGCGTCATACCCTTCGGCAATACGTCCCTTGTGGGAGATTGAAAATACCGACGCCGGCCCTTGGGTTATTTTGTGGATAGCCTCTGGAAGGGTGAGGATCTTCTGATCCCGGACGTATTCTGAGAGGAGCTTGGGGAATGTACCGTATTGCCGTGGATGCGGTAGTCCCCCGGCAGGATAGACCGCATCAGAAATCACCGAACTGTACGGGTACTGCAAGATGGTCTTAATATCTGCTTCACAGGCGATAAAATTTACCATAGCCACATCCCCAGTTTCCTCGATGAGTAAATCAAAAGCAGCGTCCACTGGATCACAGCCCCGTTCCTGGGCAATTTCGGTGATCCTTTTGCCTATATACGGCTGGTTCTGTTCGGTATGTACCGAGCTTACCATGATGTTCTCCCAGCCGATAAGGTCAATCTGATTCTCAAAGCGCTCATTGGGCTCGGAGAGGATACGCGCGCACTCCCGCCGTAATGCCGGGTCTTTAAGCCGGGCTGCGGCTTTTGCCAAACCTCCCTCCAGGTATTCTGGAGGCAGCACTTGGGCAAGTTGGCTTGCCCCTGCAGTCCAAGGGTAGACGTCCAGGGTAATTTGCAGGCCCCGGTCCCGGGCACGGTCCAAGGTGCCGGTGGCCTTATGGAGCAAATGCCCCCAGTTCTTAGACCCCACGCATTTATAATGACTGATATGCAGGGGGACCTGGAGCGCTTCTGCCAGGGCAACAAGCTCTTCTAGGGATTCTACCAGCAGATTGCCCTCTCCCCGGATATGGGTTACCAGGGGAACCGATGAACCGCGGATCGGTTCCAGGACTTCGATGAAGCCTGCCTGGTCATAGCAGTTTTCAGGCATATAGGCTAGGCCCAGGGATACGCCGAAGGCGCCGTTTTGCAAGGCCTCTTCAAGATAAGCCCGGGCCTGCTGTACCCCTTCTTTTGAAAGCCTGCTTTTTTCAAACCCTTGCACTGCCATACGGATCGTGCCGTTACCGATAAGCATCCCCACATTGAGCGGTAGAGGCTGCTTTTCAAGCAGTCCCAGGTAGTCCCCCAAGGTCTCAAATTCCTTATCCTCCGGGAGTATTCCGATGATGGGTTTTAAGTAGGCGGCAATCAGGGCCCGCTGCTTGGAGGGAAAGGGTACAATGCTTAAGCCGCAGTTTCCGCTGATTGCGCTGGTGATACCCTGGCGAAGTTGCACTTCTCCGTATCCGGGACTAAACACCACTGCGTCCTCATGGCGGTGCATATCGATAAACCCTGGACTCACATACTGGTTTGCAGCGTCAATGCTTCGGGCTGCTGCAAGGCCGCTGCCCCAGGGCTTGATACAGGCAATCTTTCCCTCATGAATACCGATATCTCCGAGGTACGGCGTTCCTCTGCTGCCGTCTACAATACGGCCATGGGTAATGATACAATCCAGCATACACATCCCTCCTGTATCGGATGTAAAAAAGTTTATACCGCTAATCGAGGGTCTCTCCTGCCATCAGGGGTCTCTTCTTAATATAAAGATAGAAAAAAACAGAAAAAAAAGAAACAGAAAAGGGTTAGGGTACTTTTCTTTTGTTTTTATTCACAAAGATTCACGGTTTTCTGCCCTAGAAGAAGAAGAAATACGAAGTATTTCACGGTTTTCGTTACTTGACAAGCGCTTGAAGTTTAGTATACTTAGAATCGTACTGTTTTGGGGAAACCGATGAGCGAAAATCAGTTCAATCATGGGCTTTGTGCCCCAAGGCAAGACAGTAAAGAGAGAAAAGATGGATATTTACGACGAATTAGGGGTAAGCCCGATTATTAACGCCGCAGGGACCTACACTGTTTTGGGGGGTTCCCGGATGAGCGAAGAAACCCTGGAAGCCATGAACAGCGCGGCTCGGAATTTTGTGTCGCTTCGGGATTTTCAAAAGGCGGCTCACCAGGCAATTGCAAAGCTGACCAAAAACGAAGCAGCCTATGTGAGTAATGGGGCAGCCGCAGGGTTGTACCTCGCCATTGCCGCATGTATTGAACGGAAGCTGGGTAAGCCCTTTTATTATCTTACCAAGGACCAGATCGCATCCTGTACTATTTTGATGTTCAAGGCCCACCGCAACCCCTATGATCTGGTGATTGGCCACCTGGGGGCCGCGTATCGGGAGTTGTCCTTCCCGAACCGGATCTTTCCCCCTACAGAAGCAGATCTGGAATACTCCATCGACGAACATACTGCGGCGATTTATTTTGCCTCAAGCGCCTGGGTGGCTCCAGGCTTTTTGCCTTTGGATGTGCTGGTGAAGAAGGCCAAAGCAAAAGAGGTGCCGGTGATTGTGGATGCTGCAGCGCAGCTTCCGCCGGTGGAGAACCTCTGGCGTTTTTCTGAACAGGGCGCTGCCATAACCCTGTTCAGCGGCGGTAAAGACCTCCGAGGCCCCCAGGCCAGTGGGCTTATGGTGGGCTGCCAAGAACTTATAGACCGGGTTACGGCCATTGGCTTTCCCCATTACGGTATCGGGCGGATGCTGAAAGTGGGACGGGAAGAGCTGGCCGGTTTGTATGCGGCGATCAAACAATACGTGTCTATGGATCACCATGCCCGGTATGCCTGGTGCGAGGCCCAGATTGTTGCCCTACAAGAAGCCTTGGATGGAAAAGGGATCTTCACCGTCCGGCGTAGTTTCCCCAATGAAGCAGGTCAGCCCATTGCCCGGGCTTTTCTGGAAATCACCAATCCCCGGTATACCCCGGAATATGTACAAGATTTTTTACTCCAGGGGAAACCGCCCATCTATGCTTACAGCGAAAACTTACAGGGCATTTTCATCAATCCTATGTCCCTCAAAGCAGGGGAAACGGAAATCATCATTAAGCGGCTCCAAGCGCTCAGGTAAAGGAATATTCAATGGAAAAAGAACAGGAAAGGGCCAAGCGCCTTCCCGAAGGTGCATCCCAGCACCGTACTGCCGGGCCGTACTCACCGGTGTTGGAAATCACCGCTTCAAAGCTGGTGGTTATTTCCGGCCAAGTAGCAGTTGACCCCGAAGGAACCCTGGTGGGTAAGGATATCAAGACCCAAACCCAGTATACCCTTGAAAACTGCCAGCGTCAGCTTGCCAGTGCTCACTGTACCCTGGAAGATGTGTTCAAAGTGAATATCTTTATGGTCAACCTGGACGAATGGGACGCCATGAACGAAGTGTATACCGAGCTTGTCCCAGCGCCCCGGCCAGTACGCACCGCAGTGCAGACCAAGCTGCTTCCCGGGATTCTCGTCGAAATCGAGATGTGGGCGGCAAAAAAATAGTCCTATGGTTCTTCTGGGGTCTTGTATAAGACCCCCTATGTATACGATCCCTATGGGGAGGTTTGTATGGTTGCCAATGTAAATACAACGTTTTTTATCATTGGGTTTATTGGGTATGTCTTTATCATGATACTGGTGGGCTATTTTTCTTCCAGAGGTAAATCAGATGGAAAGAATTATCTCACCGGAGGAGGACAATTACCGGTATTTCTCATTTTTGCCACCATGGGGGCTACCTTTATCGGTACAGGTTCCGCCTTGGGGGCCACTTCCAATGGGTTCCGTTTCGGCTGGTACGGTTCAGCCTATGGATTGGGAGCGGCTTTGGGGCTTTTGTCTTTGGTCCTGGTGGCCAATCACAGCAAACTCCGTTCAAAGAACTTCCTCACCATGGCGGAAGAAGCCCAATTTCACTACAACGGAGACCGGCATGTGAAGATCGTGATGAGTTTCATGATGTATCTCGTAGAGATCGTATGGCTGGGTAATCACATTAACGGCGGGGCCACCTACCTAGGCTACATCACCGGCATTGATCCCATTCTTGCCCGGATCATTACCGTATGCGCCTTTGGGGTCTACGTCATCATCGGCGGTTACCTAGCGGTGGTGTGGACCGATTTGGTGCAGCTCATCATCATTGTGATAGGTTTTATCGCCATTACCTTCATCGCTATTCCCACCGCCGGAGGTTGGGGTGAGATTACCGCCACCTTACAGGCTGAGGGAAAAGCGGGTAACTTGAGCTTTTATGGGGTTGAATCCATGGGGGCTATGGCGCTTATTTCCCTGATCTTTTCTATTATTATTCCCGGCCTCGGCACTCCCACCTATCGGATGCGTATTTATACTGCCAAGAGCGACAAAGCCGCCAGTACCGCCTTTATCCGTTCGGCAATACTCCTTTTGGTGTTCTCCCTGCTTCCGGCCCTTATAGGTATGGCGGCTTTTACCATTGCCACTAAAAACGGCGCTGCTGCGGTGCTGCAACAGCCTGACTTTGCCTTTGCCTATGTGGCAACTATCGTACTGGGGCCGGTTCTGGGCCTGCTCTTTATGATCGCCGGGCTTTCAGCCACTATGTCTTCAGGGGATTCCGATGCCATTGCGGGGGTAACAATCTTGATCCAAGATATTTATCCGATATTTGCCAAAAAAGCCATGCCTGAACAAGCCATCAAACACTGGTCCCGCATCGGGGTGGTCCTCACCTTGGGAGGCGCTTTTTTTGCTACCCTCTTTGCCAAAGACATCATGAGCTATATCAGCAATGTCATCGGTTCGATTATTCCTGGAGTATCGGTAGCCATGTTCTTGGGGGCTTGCTGGAAACGGGTAACCTGGCAGGGAGGACTGGCCTCTCTGTTCTCCGGGACCCTGTTTGGGATCCTCTATTTGGGGTTCGCACCCTTCCAGAACTATATCAAAGGCATTTTCACCGGGCCTGCTATTCCCGCTACCCTGGTAACCCTGGTCTTCGCGGTAGTGGTATCTTTAGGTACCAAGAAAGTGGAGCTATCCGAAGCAGAGCGGCTTGCCCTTGTAGAAAAGTCCCGCTATTCATGAAAGTCCTGGGGTGGGCTAGACCCCACCCCATAGGCCTTACCCTGCCGACAACCGTAACGCTGAATCAGAGCTTTTTGATCCCTTGTATCGTTCTGGCTGTTTACGGCGTTTTGCCAGATGCGAATAAGGGCTTTGCGGCGGCATATATGCCGAAGCATCGTTCCAAAGGAACGCGACCAGGGCTAGCAAAATGTACAGGAGCAACGGCGTGGGAATGGAGTGTTCCCCAGCTACGCTGGGGCGCGGAAACCAGAGTCAGCCGAACCCCGAGCCGCCTACTGGCGGCGTCGCCGACGGCAGTTGGCGCGCATATATATAGGCCTATTATGCGCCGTTTGGGCATTATTATCACATTTTATCTATAAAATCTCTTCTTGCTATTAATACCACATCTATCATACGTCTAAAATGCAATTTAAAGTCTTCGGGGTTTCCTAAAAAAATATTTGCATCTATTGATGTATTGTCCCATGAAGTAATATATACTCTGGCGACTTTTCTAGTTCTTGTTACATACATAGCCGCTTCATAAGCCTTTAATCTTTCTTCTACGGACTCAATTTCCCAAAAATTTGGATATACAATCCTAAATGATTCTAAATCATCCTCGTCAACGGCAATATAAAAATTACGTCCTTCTACCTTAAATGTAACATCTCCGTCCGAATCGACATTTGATTGATAGCCCTGTTCTCTAAGATAAGTTACATACATTTCTTGTAATTGTGATTTTGACATTTGTGCATGCAACCCATTGACAAGCAACATAAAACCAATAGAAATTAATCCAAATTTCTTGTTCATTCAAAACCTCCATATATATTTGTATATTCTATGTATATTATCACTAGTATCCAAAATAGAATAAGGAGTAATTGAAAAACCTCAACTCCTCGTATAGAATGATGAAGTTACCACACTAAATCACCTAAAAAAGGAGTTTGAGGCATGAATAAGCTTAACCCAATCCTG
>JAITAI010000221.1 GCA_031284195.1 Treponema sp. | reverse complement strand
TGGAGTGTATTTTTAGGAGGGCTCTTGTTGTGTTCCTGTAACCAGGATCCTATCTTCTATGGTATATCCCTGGAGGTGGAACCGGTGGATCCGCGGATTGTAGGAATGCCTACCCATATTGTAAGCGTAGGGAATACGTTCTACGTGGCCACTAAATTCAGCAAAACCATCCAATGCTATAATAGTAAAACCGGGTGGAATGAACTGCCTAGACCGGGTGGTCCTATCATGGACTTGGCTGCCACAGAGAGCTACGTGTACGCCCTTACCGGAGAGCCGGGATCTACTGGGTTGTATAAATGGGATACCACGCGTACCGATGCAACTTGGGAATCCGTTGCCAATGCTGCCCATATCCAGTCCATCTATGGAGCAAAGGACACGTTATTTGCCTGCGCTATGACTGATACCAGTACCTTTACCATGTGGCACGATATTAATGGGACTTTACAGGCATTGACCGGAGGCAGCGGGTTTCTCCAGGGAGCCGCGTATAATAATGGAACCTATTACCTTGCAGGGACGGGGATTTATACGCTTACCGGGGTTACCCTTACCCTGGTTCCTGGTACTGAAGGACTTCCCATGGCAGGGTTGATTACCCTGAAGGACAATACGGTAGCAGGGGTGAGCGGAAAGAAGCTCCTTTTCCAGTCAGGGGGTGCATTTAAACAGCAGGATATGGGTGTAACCTTTACCGGGGCTATGGCCTTATGGGAAAAAAAGACGGAACAAGACGAGAAGAAAACCTTGCTTCTCTTGGGCATGCAAGGGAGTTCCACTTCCACTACCCACGGTTACCGGGAGATCCTCTTGAGCAACGGCAGCCTGAACCCTGATAATTTGAGCCTCAGAACCCCTGGAACGGATCCAAGTAATTCCAGTGTTTCAAACTATGATAAATACAATTCATCCTTGGGAAAACACCCGGTAATGACCCTGTTTCAGGCTGCTGATGGCACCTTGTTTGCGGGAACCACTAAAAACGGACTGTGGTCGTACCGGAATGAACAATGGAATGCTGAACCCTAATCCCCGGTATGCAGGATAGGGAACTCTTCACCGTCCAGGGTGTTCTGCCTCCGGATGGTCCCTTGGCGGATCGGATGCGGCCCCGGATCTTGGACGATATTATCGGACAGGATCACATCGTAGGTCCGGGCCGGCTTTTAAGGCGGGCAATCCAGGCGGATAGGCTTTCCTCCCTCATCTTTTACGGCCCTCCTGGTACAGGCAAAACGAGCCTGGCCCGGGTTATCGCCAATACCACTAAAAGCACTTTTGAAAGCCTCAACGCGGTCCTGGCCGGTATCAAGGACATCCGGGAGGCCATAGACCGTTCCGATGAGCGGCGGCGGCTCTACGGTAAACGGACCATCCTCTTTGTGGATGAAGTACACCGTTGGAACAAGGCCCAACAGGACGCCCTTCTCCCCTGGGTTGAAAATGGTACGGTGATCCTCATCGGGGCCACCACGGAAAACCCCTTCTTCGAGGTAAACCGGGCTTTGGTAAGCCGGAGCCGGATCTTTCAGCTTAAATCCCTCAGTCCTGAGGATCTGCGGGAAACCGCCTTACGAACCCTCCGGGATCGGGAACGGGGGTATGGGAAATGGCGGGTTTCCTTTGAGGAAGGCAGCCTGGAACACCTGGTAGCCGTAGCAGGGGGAGACGCCCGGAGCCTCCTCAATGCCTTGGAACTGGCAGTGGAAACCACTGAAACCGGCGCTGCTTCTTGGCCCCCCCAGGAGGGCGCTGAAATCCGAGTATCCCTGGAAGCTGCGGAAGAAAGCATCCAGCGCCGGGCAGTGCTCTACGACCGGGACGGAGACTACCATTTTGATACCATCAGCGCCTTTATAAAAAGTGTCCGGGGAAGCGACCCAGATGCTGCCCTGTACTGGCTTGCTAAGATGGTCCGGGCCGGGGAAGATCCGGCCTTTATCTTTCGGAGGATGATCATTCTGGCGAGTGAAGACGTGGGCCTGGCAGACCCTCAAGCCTTGGAGGTGGTAATTTCCTGTGCAGAAGCCTTTGACCGGATAGGCTTTCCAGAGGGGAATTTCCCCTTGGCCCATGCCTGTCTGTACTTAGCCACTGCGCCTAAGTCCAATACCATCATGGCTTTCTTTGATGCCCTAAAAGAAGTGGATAAGGAAGACGGGGAGGTCCCCAATCACTTGCGGGATACAAACCGGGACAGCGAGAGTTTCGGCCACGGGAAGGGCTATATCTATCCTCATGCTTACCGGGATCACTGGGCGGCTCAACAGTACCTACCCAGGACTTTACGAGGAAAGACCTTTTACACCCCTTCGACTATGGGCTATGAAGGCCGAATTCGGGAGGAGGTACTCAGGAAGCGGGAAATCCAGGTTGCGGTTATCATGGGGGATACCCCAGGGGACCCCGCGCCCGAGTCAGAGGGGCTCTCCTGGTCCGCATCTTCCAAGGGCCGGGAAGGTTGGTTCAAGCGGCTTGAGTCTGGGAGAAGCGCCCTCCTTATGGCTGATCGGGACGCTATCCTAGGACAATGCCGTATTTCCCGGCATGACCGCCTGCTCATTCCCGCAGCCAATGACGGTCTGCTCCTGTGGGAAAGTCTCCGCCGGACCCCCGAAGGCTTGAGCGCCGCGTTGGTGGACAGTGATGCTGCCCGGGAAGCACTGCTCCGTTATGCCGCTTCCCTGGATGAGCTAGAACAGCCGGTAATTGCCGTTTTTCCAGGAGCGTCCCTTCCCAGCCCTGAAGTAGGGGAAGCCCTTTTTTCCTGTACATCCTTTGATCACATCTTGGCCCGGGAGCCTTGGCGAAGAGGAGGCGGGGGTGTGGTTTTCCGTACCTTTGCCGAAGAGGCCCGGCAGTTACTTGCTCCAGGGGGAGTTCTGGTTATCCTCCAGTCCCCTCCCCTGTTGGGGGAACGGATCTCCCGGATCTTACGGGATGAATGTGCAGGGGATAGGGCTTTGGGGACCAAGCTGGAAGCAGCGGAAGAAGCCTTTTTTACGTGCCAAGATGAGGCTGCTGGGGCTGGATCCGCACGATGGACCTGGACTGGGGATACGCTGGAACAGGTTTTTATGGATGCAGGGTTTAAGAC
>JAITAI010000095.1 GCA_031284195.1 Treponema sp. | reverse complement strand
CGTAATCAGCTTGAGGGGGCTTTACGAAATTTTACCACCATCTATGAAGCTCTGGGTAGTAATTACATCAGTACCGAATGGCTTACCACTCTGGAACAGCGGCATAATATATTTCCTACCATGAATTACCGGGTTTTTCGACGAAAACGATAGGAGGGAATAATCTTGCCCTGAATCTCCTTCCAAAGGCTCTTTCCGTCTGTGCAGCCCTCACCGTTGGGGTAGAGGATCCCCGGTTAGCCGGTTACTCCGGCATAACTAAGCCTGTTCATGACCGTGAACTACGCCTGTTATGCCGGCAACTCTAAGACTAATATGAGTTCGACAGTCCAGGGCAAGGGATTGTAGGGGTGCGGAGCAGCCACGCCGGAGCAGTAGGGGAGCCCCAAAAAGCCCGGTTTCCGGCGCACAGCACCGGAAATGCGCCCATATTCTATAAAAATTCCTGTTGTTGCCTTACATCATCATCGAACTCACGTTATGTTAGTATGAGCAGGTTTTTTCAAACGGTCATATCTTGAAAAAGCACCTTGAAATGTAAAGAAAAAACCGGTCCTTGGCTGGTTTTGAGAAAGCCTTTTTAATATCCAGCCTTTTGTAAAATCCTTCTTATAGAAAAAAATAGAAAAAATAGAAAAAAAATAATATATAAGGTTATCAGAACTCAACGTATTATACAAGGATATTGAAGAATTCTCTTGATTATTCAGAACATATAGCCTATGAATAGAAATAAGTACCTAGCAAGTCGCCATGAGTCGGGCAGTGCAAGGTGGAGTACATTAATTCAGGGAGAAAAACACATGAAATTTGAGAAGGTAAAAAAATTTGCTTCCAAAGCCGGAGAAAAGGCTCAAAATTGGAGTGAAAAGGGGCTTCAAGTTTCCAAGGAATGGGTGAATAAAGCCGGCGCCAAGGCTCAAGATCTCGGGGAGCAGGGGGTATTGGTCATAGAAATGAAGCAGCTTAAAGGACAGACCCTTAAGTTAATCGATAGTCTTGGCCTTGAAGTTTACGAAGCTTTAGTCACCCAGAAGATAGAGAGTATCACCGCTGACACCCCCAAGATCAAAGAAATTCTCGCGGAAATCGCTTCAACCAAGAACGTTATTGAACAAAAAGAAGTAGAACTGCAAAACCGGAAGGATAAATGAGGGGTATGCCGTTAATGGGTTTAGGTCTATCCTGTTTTGGGGGTGCCTTGGCCGCTATTCGTAACTGCATATCAGGCTTGTAGAAAAAACAGGCTTTCTTATTCCAAAGCTGAGCATCGTTCCTTTTCTTGAGTAGCTGTGGGTAGCGGCAAAAGGTATCCCCTTGTAGAGTGGGGAGTTTTGGCTAAACAAGGCGTTGATGCACGGGTTCAGCCCGATGGACTTGCCTTTTTGCGAATATACCGATACATGAGGTGGAATACCGAGGCGGTTTCTTGCTTGCGACTTACCCGCTTCCTCCTTGGGGAAGAGGGGATCCTGGTTCTCAGGTCGCTGAACCCAGGTTTTCCAGCGGTGTGCTTGGGGATGATCCCTGTTTGTGCTATTGGATAGGTCCATATCCCTACTCTTGTCCAGGGGGTTTTAACATAAGGGAATTATCTATAAAGCTATAAGGGATGAACCGAAAAGCGCATCTCCCGGCTTTATCCTCCCATGCTGTGATGGTCTTTAAAAGACTCGGAGCTAGGCTGTTTCAAAACTAACCGAGGGTGAAACGGGCTCATACCGTAAAGGTTGTTACAAACCGCTGCTCACCTCACCCGTTTATCCGCTTCAAAAAAGCCTTGGTCCGTTCCTGCTGCGGGTGGTCGATGAGATCCGCTGCAGGGCCCGATTCAATGAAAACCCCTCCGTCCATGAAGAGCACCCGGTCGGCCACATCCCGGGCAAAGGCCATTTCATGGGTAACAATAACCATGGTCATTTTTTCCGCTGCCAGAGCCCGGATTACCATGAGGATCTCTCCGGTCAGTTCCGGGTCCAAGGCGCTCGTGGGTTCATCAAAGAACAGTACCTCCGGGTCCAAGGCAAGGGCACGGGCAATGGAAACCCGCTGCTGCTGCCCACCGGATAAGGCGCAGGGGTAGGCAGCAGCTTTTTCCGAGAGCCCCATCTTTTCCAGAAGATTCCGCGCCCTGGCCTCAGCTTCTCCTTTGGTACGGTGAAGTACGTGAACCTGAGCCTCGGTAATGTTCCGAAGCACCGAGAAATGGGGGAACAGATTGAAGTTCTGAAACACCAGGCCTACCTTGAGGCATACCCGGCGAAGTACCGAGGCAGGGGCATAAACCCCGTCCTGGACCATGACCGAACCGGCCAAGGTGATGCTGCCCTGGTCAATCAATTCCAGATGGGTAATGGACCTGAGCAGGGTGGACTTCCCTGATCCTGAGGGTCCAATGATGGCCACCACTTCACCTTGGGCTACGGTAAAGGATACTCGCTGTAACACCGGACAATTCCCAAAGGATTTAGAAACCCCCTCAACGTTGATTACTTCCATACCGGTTCATTCCTTATTATAGGATGTTTTACCCATACCATGATTAGGCATAGGTTATTCATAATAGGAAAGTTTCTTTTCATACCAGGTGAAGGTCAAAGAAACCCCCCAGTTCATAATAAAATAGAACACCCCTGCGATAAAGATCGGCAAGGTGGAAAATTCCCGGGCAGAGGCATTTTGGGCTGCATGGAACAGCTCCGCCACACCGATGGTTTGGGCCAACGCCGTGTCCTTAACCAAGGTGATCACCTCGTTTCCCGTGGCAGGTAAGATCCGCTTAATAACCTGGGGCAAAACGATCCTCCCAAAGGTCTGAGAAGAGGTGAATCCCAGGACCTTGGAGGCTTCATATTGGCCTTTGGCGATGGATTCTATCCCGCCCCGGTAGATTTCTGCAAAATACGCCGCATAGTTCAGCACAAAAGCGATGATAACCGCGACAAAACGGTCATAGGACAACACAAACCGGAGGAACTGCCAGAATTCCGGGGAAAGTATGACCGTTCCAAACCGATCATGGAGGACTTTATAGAGATACTTGGGGGCAAAATAAATAAAGATAAGCTGCAAGATCAGGGGCGTTCCGCGCATGATTAACAGATACCCATTAATTACCCCCCGAATCACCTTATGGCTCGACATCCGTCCAAATGCCAGCGGCATTGCCAAGGGTAGGGAAAAAAGCAGGGTAAGAAAAAATACCTCCAACGAGATTACCGCTCCCTGTAGCATGATACCCAGCATTTGAACCATGATTGCCTCTATTTACCAATAATGGAAATATCCGCACCGAACCATTTCGCCGTCAGGCGGCTCACGGTTCCATCGTGGGCCATGGCTTCCAGCGTTTCCCAGACCTTATTCGCCAAGGCTAGATCGCCCTTTCGGAATCCGATACCAAATTCTTCCGGGGCCAGGGTTTCTTCCAAAATACGGAAGGCTTTCCCTGAACGGGTAATATTGTCATTAGCTACCACTAGATCCATGATAATGGCATCCACCCCGCCTACTTCCAGGTCCATCAAAGCAGTCAGGTATTCTTTGTATTCAATCACCTCTTTGAGACTGGCCTTTAATGCGGTCGATTCGTTCAAAGCCTCCACCGAAGACGACCCTGCCTGAAGCCCTGCGGTTTTTCCTGCTAGATCTTGAAGCGTAGTATAGGCTGCATCGGCCTTGACCACTATCACCTGGGCGTTCTTCAAATAGGGCTTCGTGAAGGTAAGGGCCGCCTTCCGCTCTTCGGTGATGGTAAATCCATTCCAAATGCAATCAATTTCCCCGGTATTCAGCTCCTGTTCCTTGGCGTTCCAGTCAATAGGCTGGAGTACGAGCTCTATTCCCAACCGGGAAGCAACTTCCCTGGCCAGATCCACATCGTACCCCACGATTTCATTGGATTCATTGCGGAACCCCATGGGGGGGAACGAATCATCCAGACCCAGGATCAATTTCTTCTTGGCCAGTACGTTCTGGAGGGAAGCATCCGACTCAGGGGCCTCCTGCTGAGTACCCTTTGACGCCGGCGCCTCCTTCTTAGCGCCGGCAAATACACCGTTGAGTGCAAACAATGCACAAACCCCGGCCATAACCACTCTTTTCATTATTCTCTCTCCTTAAAATAAGGCTTCATGCGGATGTGTCCCGAAGAGGATCCCGTGAAGCCTAGGGAAGTATATCTTTTTCTACCCATAACATCAATAAGGGGAAAAGAAGTACCGGGGCAAGGTCATGTACCTCCGCCCAATACAATATCATGCAAGAATGTATTATTGAGATCGCAATTATCCCCTGCGGTATACCCCTTCACAGGGTTCGGCGGTCGGGACAGGCTTCTGACATAGGCTATGTCTGACCCTTGACACTGGTTAAGTCTGACCTCTAATTATGATCGGTTATGCGTCAGAGGATAATTGCGGTTGAGATTACCCTGGGCCTTGTAGGTTCCCCAACCTGCTAGGGCTTACCTGGAGTGGTTTTATGAGCCGGTACGTGGTATGATGGGTAGTATGATACATGTGGTGAAAAAGATAGGTTGTTCCTTAATTCCGGTGTTATTCGTAGTATCTTGTGTAAGCCAGGCGCCTAAGAATCGGACTATGATCGCAGATGTGGATCCTATTCCCTTGGGGTCGGTAGGGATTGCATTTGATCAACTATTCTCCGCTGCCTTGGATACTAAGGATGTTCCCGTGCAGTTTAACCCTCGGGATGATACGGTTTCCTTGGAGTTTCGATACCAGACGGTCATCTACCGGCAGTATTGGGATCGAACTGGGAGAGAGCAATTCATCGCCGCGGTGCAGCAGTACCATGCAGATTTCGAGGCCCGGAACCTCAGTACTAAGGCATCAAAATCCCGGACCGCTTACGGAAGCGTCAATGCCCGGGCTGAATGGGGACAGTTTGCTTTTTCCGTGAACGCCTGTTCCTATCCCCGGATGGACTTGGGGTATCGATTTAAGGGGAATAGCCCCTATTTTATAGTAGTACAGCGGGAAGCCCGGGACACCGTAATGCCCAGCGCTGATGATTCCCGGATGTCCCTTCAGATTACCGCCTATTTTACCCGCAGTATGGCGGATAAAGTGGCGGCCTTCTTTGATCCGGCTTACCTTGAAAGGATCCTGGAAGCGCAGGGTATTCCCGTGGAAACCGAAGAGGAACCGGTTTCCGACCCCTACTTTTAGTTTTTTGAATCTACGCTTCGGCTTCTTAAGAGAAGCGTATCGAAGCGGTACTAATAACAAACAGGAGTATAGACATGAAAGCCTTGGTTTTGGAACACGTCAAACACCTGCGGCTGCGGGATTTTCCCCTTGAAGAGACCTTGGGGCCCCAGGACGTGAGAATACAGGTACAAGCCTGCGGTATCTGCGGCAGCGATATCCACTATTATCTGGAAGGGGCCATCGGTGATTTTATCCTCCAGGAACCGATGATCCTGGGACATGAGGCTGCAGGGGTGGTCATTGAAAAAGGCTCGGCAGTAACCAATGTGGCCCTAGGCGATCTGGTCTGCATGGAGCCGGGGATCCCTCGGGCATTCTCCCCAGAGGTCTTGGCCGGTCGGTATAACCTCGATCCAGGGGTGGTGTTTTGGGCCACCCCGCCGGTACATGGGTGCCTGCGGGAAACCGTGGTGCATCCTGCCCCGTTTTGCTTCAAGGTTCCCGCAGGGCTGAGCCCAAGAGAGGGAGCCATGATGGAACCCCTGGCTATCGGTATTGAGGCGGCGAAGCAGGCCCATATTAGTCCGGGAGATACTGCCCTGGTGATCGGCGCAGGAACCATCGGTATCATGAGTACCCTTTCCGTTTTGGCTGGAGGGTGCAGTCAGGTCTTTGTAGCTGATGTCAAAGCGGAAAAACTGGAGATTGCCGCATCCTATGCTCAGGTGGCGCCCATCAATACCGCTACGGAGCCCCTACTAGAGCGGATTCTCCACGAAACTGCAGGCCGGGGGGTAGATATCATTATCGAAGCATCGGGAAGTCCCCGGGTTTACCCTGACTTTTTCAAGTGCGCTAAACCGGGCGGGAAGGTGGTCCTGGTGGGTATGATGAACGGCACGGTTCCCCTGGATGTAACTCTGCTGCAGGCCCGGGGTATCAGCATTGCCACCATATTCCGGTATACCAACGCCTTTGACCGGGCCCTTGCGCTGGTGAGCGCGGGGAAGATTGACGTAAAGCGACTTATCAGCAAGACCTTCCCCTTTGACGATGCGGTTGCTGCCTATGAGTACGCTGCTGCAGGCCATCCTGAGGTAGTCAAGGTGATGATCGATTTATCCTGATCCCCGGTGGGCGTTTTGGGTTTGTTGTGACGCTGAAGCTCAAGGTACGCCACCAACGATACGGGAACTAAGCGCAAAGGCAAAGCAGGAAGACCGCGGCCGTGCTGCTTTGCCTTTGTATGGCC
>JAITAI010000124.1 GCA_031284195.1 Treponema sp. | reverse complement strand
ACTTCCAGCGTCCCATCCCAATTAAACATGGCCATCATATCCCCATAATCGTTCCGAATGGGGCTGGTCAGGGCCGGGTTAGTGGCATCCACTGCTCTTCCCGAAGGAGTAGCCGGATCCCAAACCTTTTTCCAATCCACCCGGTTCGCCGTCCCATCCGCAGAAAAATCCCGGGAAATAACCTGAGGATCATGACCCTGGATATATCCAATGGTACGCATCACATAGTGTCCCCGGGGAAAACTAATGCGGTGGTTCTTGTCAGTCTGGATCCGATAGGCTACCCCACGGTGTACATATTCCATGGTGATCACCCCCTGTTCCTGATACACCTGGAGATTATCCTCCAGGTGGACTGAATCCGGCGAAACAGGAAAGAGCAGTAAGCCCCGGAAACCCTTGGAGATGGTCCCCCGTCCCATGATGTCGGTCTCAATAGGCGCAAACAGGGAGGTCGAATGTTGCCGGGAAGCCCCTGAAACCGCATCAAAGGTATCTTTATTCGCCGAAATATACCGGACAGCCGAGGTATAACTCAGGTAATTCTCCGGATCCGGTCTGGTGCAGTTATACCGGTAGTCAATGATCAGGTCTTGAGCGCCCACCATGCTCTGGGCGAGCCAGAACAATACCATCAATACAAAAAACGTTTTTTGCATAGCACTTCCTTATACTTGGAAGGAACCAATGGTTTCTTCCATAATTTGAATGTTCCGGTGAGTGTCCCGGGCCAGGTTCAACACCATTTCCGCAGCATGGTTCACTTCCTGAGCATTGTCCCCCATACCAATAATGCCCTGCTGAATCGCCCGCACAATGCCGGTCAGGGTATCCAACTCCTGTTTTACCCTTTCCATGTGGCCGGTCATGTCCTGGGAAGTGGTATGTACCCGGGAGGCTACGGAATTGATAGCCCCTAAGGCATCCTCTATCTGGGCCAAAGCGCCTCCTTGGGTTTCCATAGCGCTATCGATCCTGTCGATAAAGATATCCGTGGTTTTGATCTCTTCCGCAAGCTGCAGAAAGGCTTCCTGGGATTTGGCAGAGCTCTGTGCCGTATCTTGAACCAACTGGACAATACCTAACAGTTTCTGTTTAATGGCCTGGGACTGGGTTCGGGCGTTCTCTGCCAAGGAGCGAATCTCATCTGCCACCACCGCAAAACCCTTGCCCGCAGCCCCTGCATGAGCCGCTTCTATGGCCGCATTCATCGCCAGCAGGTTGGTTCGAGCCGCAATCTTGGCGATGATCTGATTCGTCCCTGCCAGCGCCTCAGACTGGGCGCGGATATGTTGAATCTGCTGATCCGCTGTATCCTGCCGGGCTTTCCCCGTATCTGCCACGCTCACCAGGGCATTGAACTGATCCTTCATCCCCTGCACCGCGGCCTGTACTGCCTGTATACTCTCCTCCATCTTCTTTACTGAACTAGAGGATGCCTGCACCGCTTGGTTCTGATCCGTTATCAAAGCATTAAGGCCCTGGAGAGCAGCTGTCGCGTTTACCAGCACCTGATTGGTCCGCTCCAGGGACTGGGTTTGTCCCTCGGTCTGGGCCTTGATGTCCAAGGCAGTGTCCATGATCCGGGTATTGGCTTTGACCGATTCTTCGGCTTGGCTCCCCAGGTTCTCCCCTATGTCCCTGAGTGAACCCTGGGCATCCTTGAGCCGGCGCACCTGATCCCGTAAGGAGGCGATGAAGCCGTTGATGCTCCTTATGATAACTGCGATCTCATCTTTCCGGTTTACCGGTATCTGATAGGTAAAGTCCGCATCATGGGAACTCAAATTCTCTGAGACCATCGCAGTAGTGGATGCAGTAGACTTGAGGGGAGCTATGACGATTCCCCGGAGCAAGAGGAGAAAGACCCCTAAGAGCAGGAGGATTCCTCCCAGTAACAGGGGGATCACCACTCGATTGACTAAGCCTACGGTGGCGTCTACCGGTGTCATGGGCAAACTCATCGACACGATCCCTACCTGGGAATCGGAACTATCTTTCAGGGGAAAATGAACTCCGTAATAGGTAATACCCTCCACCTGGTATTCCCCCCGGTAGGTTTCTCCCAGACCAAGAACCGTATCGATCATCCTATCGTGATCCGAAGAGAGACTGCCGGTGAAGGGGGTAATCCAGGTTTTTCTACGGACTGAGAGGGTCGAAAGTCCCTCAGAACTGTTCCGGTGCTGAAACCCTTGATAGAGGTCTATGTCGCATTGGGTCAACGCCTGCAACTGGCTCAGGAATTGGTCTGACTGAAGGCTGTATTCGATAAAGCCGTATCCTACAAGCTGCCCTTCTTCAAAAATGGGAATTGCGGAGATGAGTTCTAAGCTATCATCGAGGGAATACATCCGGGTAATCCCTTGCCGGTCTTCGGTATAGGAAACAATCGTACGGACATACCGGGCGCCATCGGATCGGGAAGTTGCGCTGTTGATGAGCAGATACCCTTCCATATCCACCACCGCGATGCCGTCCACATCCAGGGCTTCAACCATAGCCCCCAACTGGGTCTCGGAAATAGCGCCCTCTTTTCCGGTCAACACCCCGATAATCCCGGACTCTCCGGCGATCCAACGGGCCTTTTTTTCCAACAAGAGAGTTTCCTGCTCGATGAGGTGATACACCAAACCGTCTTTTCCATCAATACCCGCCTTGAATGACGCTGCCGCAGTAGACCTGGTGAGCAGGGTAATGGTACTTATCAGCATGAGGGCGAAGAGGACAAAACAGATACAGACAGGCAGCAGTAACTTAATACCAATAGAGTGGATACCGATAGAATAAACACCGTCTTTTACGGCCATTACTACCTCGTACATAAAGTTAGTGACCAGGAAATCAGTTTTAAGACCTGCTTAGTACAAACCTACGGTCCGATGGACGATCTCGAAGAGGCTCTCAAGCTCAAGTCCTAAAGCTGCGATTTTCAGCGGAACAAACCGCCGATCCTTTTCCCACCGTGGAACTGGTAAAACCGCAGAGTGATAGCAAGTATCTCTGATTTTCAAAAAAAAGGCAATCGGTTCTGGTAGACTGATGGTCCTAAAAGACAAGAATAGGGTCTACCGATTACCCTAATTTTCACCGATCTATGAACCCTTGGGATATGAAAAATCCGTGTAGTCCGCGGATATTCCTTATTGCTCTGTTTAGGGCAATCAACCTCTCGGCTAATCGCCGGGCAATTACTAGAGGAAAGGAATTCCCCCGTCTGAGACCCGGCTTGCGGAAGCTCTGGACAGAATTGAAGAAAATTTGAGAAAGGTGAAAAAAATTGATTTGTCCTCTTGACAATGTAAATAGTTTTGTATATTTTCCTATTAAAACGATCGTTTTAATATAGATATTTAATCAATATGAATAATAGGAGGTACATCCGATGTGTTGTTATTCTGCATCCCGGTAACCATACCTTCATGTAAAGGAGTTGTCA
>JAITAI010000099.1 GCA_031284195.1 Treponema sp. | reverse complement strand
CGTTGTTAATGCTGAGAGCCCGGGAGAAATACTGCCGTGCAGTTTCCCATTCCTCCATAGCGTAGAGCTTGAGCCCTTTGTGGTACTGATCTAAAAGTTCCCGGTCTATACGCAGGCATGGGGGAAGATCCACGGCATGGGCGTCGTCAGTATACGCAGCATACACCCCGTAGAGTTCCACTTCCTGCTGTTTCCCTTTGACCTTAACGCTGTCCACTTTTCTAAAGATAAAGAGGTGCTGGCTTGCTTCGTACATATTTTCCGACACGATAATCGGATGCTGATAGTCTTTGGTAAGCCCTTCCAATCGGGAGGCAAGGTTTACCGTATCCCCGATGACCGTGTAGTCCTGTTTATCCTGGAAACCGATGTTTCCCACCACTGATTTTCCGTAGTTAATGCCAATCCCTGCGGCAAAACCGCTTTCTGGCAGGCGGATCTTCGAAGTATCCACCTGGGAGATGGCTTTAACCATGTGGATGGCCGCACGAATGGCACATGCCGGAGCATCGGGCAGGGTTTTGGGGGCGCCGAAGATGGCCATGATAGCATCACCGATGAACTTGTCAATATTTCCCCCTTCAGCGATAATCTCGTTACCCATAAGGGCAAAATAGGCGTTCAAAAAAGTAACAATATCCTGAGCGTTGTTATGCTCTGAAATCTTGGTAAAATTTCTTATGTCCGAAAAAAGGACCACCACGTTACGGGTTTCACTCTGGCTTACCGCAGTGGATGATTTATCAATGATCTCATCCATCACCTCAATAGGGACATACCGGGCAAAGGCGGTCCGGGTTTTTACCTGTAATGCTTCCAGATGGCTCAGTGAAAGAGCATTGGCAATAATAGGGGCTGCAGCGGCAAAAAAGATGGTCAGATTCTCACCGGTAATGGGGGAAAAGTAGTCTTTTATCGAATTGGCAATATTGACCGTGGCAAACTGTTCACCTCCTATAGCCAAGGGAATGGATAGGTAGGATTCGATCCGTTTCTTGTACGATCCTGGAACAGAAAAATCCTTGCTATGCAGGGCAAGGGCCTTAAAGTCTGGGAAAAGGGCAGTAAAATCCGCCCGGGTAATTGCGGTAAAATCATCGACAATGGAGGAGGTGTAACCGGCGATATTGTTGGTATAGACCAAGAGGGTATTATGGGTACTCTTGATCATGATAGAGGCGATCCCGGTCTCGCAAATATAGGTCAATAATTCAAAAACCCCTTTAAGAATATCTTCCAAAGACTCCAGTTTGCTTGATAGTTCTGCCAGCATCCCGATAATGGTCATTTGAAAGAGCTTGTTATCCAAGAGGTTATTGACCATCTCGATCAGGGTGGCATCATTGATCCGCTTCCCCTCTTTCTCAATGGCCCTATGATCAATGGCTTGAAACGTCGAGAGCAGCGCCTGGATGTGCTGTTTGAGGGCTCCGAAATTGTCCGGGGACTTTTCAATGTAACAGTCCGCTCCTGCTTGGCCTCCCCAGAAGCGGTCCTTAGTTTCGTTTAAAGCGGTAAACATGATAATAGGAATCGCCTTGGTATACTTCCGGGATTTTAAGAGCCTCGTGGCCTGATACCCCTTAAACAGGGGCATTTCTATATCGGTGATGATGAGATGGGGAAGGAATTGATACACCTGCTTGATTCCCTCAAACCCATTGACGGCCCGCCGGGTACTATACTCTGCTTCATGTAAGACTTCCAAGAGGATATCCGCAAAGATATCGGAATCTTCAAACACCAGGATCCGTTTCTGTTCGGCAGGTTCCTGAGTAGCCTCTCTGTCAGCCATGGGCTTCTCCAATTAGATCCCGCACTGCCGTAATCAGATTATGGTTGTTAAAGGAATTTTTTATGATATACCGGTTGGCCCCCAGCATAGCCGCTTGTTTTTGATCTTCTTCACTGGATTTTGATGAAATCACAATGATCGGAATCGCGAAGAGGTCCTCATTTTTCCGTATATTTTCTGTAAGCATAAACCCGTCCATCTGAGGCATATTGAGGTCTGTACAGATCAAATCATACCGATTGTTTTTTGCGGCCACCAGGGCTTCAGAACCATCTGCGGCAGTGTCTACTTTATAGCCTTCTGCTTGGAGTATGTCCCGTTCAATCTCCCGGGTGTGCAGGGAATCATCCACAATCAGAATCGATTTCCGTACGTTTTCATAATCCACCTGTCGTTTTTTCAGATCGAAAGAGGTAATCCGTTTAGTCATTTTAATGAGGGTGGGTACGTGGATCGCCGGTACCATCTCGTAGTCTTCACCGAGGACCACCCCGGAAAAAACATGCATCCCTTCCATAAAAGAAGGCATGGATTTTAGGATCACCGAACGCATGTTACTGATCGTGTCAATGGCTAGGGCAATGATTTCATCAAAGGCCTTGATGATGACCACAAAGCGGGTTTCTTGTTCCTGATGCTGGTCTGCGGTGTCAATACACAGGATCTGGTGGAGATAGTACAGTTTAATGATATGGTTATTGAATTTGATCCCCGGATGATCCACCACGGTGATGATGGCGTCCTTGTTGACCAGCAAAACCGTATCCACAAAGTTGGCAGGAATGATAAATTTCATTTCTCCGCAGCTAACGGGAAAGCCTATGAGCGAAGCAATCGACAGGGGCACCAGAATGATAAAACAGGTTCCTTTTCCAGGGCTGCTTTCCACGAAGATGCTGCCTTTCATGTGTTCAACGCTACTGCGTACCGCATCCATCCCGACTCCCCGGCCTGACAGGGTACTTACCTGGGAGGACGTGGAAAACCCGGTTTGAAAGATATAGTTGATCAGCTCTTCCCGGGTCAGTTGCGCCGCGTGTTCTGGAGAGAGAAGTTCCCGTTCAAGAATTTTCTTTCTGATCGCTTCAGTATCAATACCCCGGCCATCATCGGCGATGCTGATCTTCATGCTTCCGCTTTCGCGGATACAGCGAATACTGAGTTGGCCCACCTCCTGTTTTCCCGCTTTCCGGCGTTCTTCAGGGGCTTCTATGCCGTGGTCAATGGCGTTACGGACCGTATGGATAAAGACGTCCGAAAGGGTTTCGATGATATTTTTATCGATCTCGTTTTCCGTTCCCTCCAGGTGTAACTGCACTTTTTTACCCAGCTCCGAGGCAATCTCGAAGACATACCGGGGATAAGCATCCAAAACCGTGGAGAGAGGCAACATTCTCAGGGAAATGACGCTATCATAGGCGCTTTTGGTATGATTCCCCACATCAATGGCGTAGTTCTTCATTTTAGAGGAGATTTTTCTTATTACCTGTTCCAGGTGGCGGAATTTTTTTACCAGGGGAGAGTTTACCTGATTTTCCGCAATGATCAGCTTCAAGAATTGGGTATATAATTCATGAACCCTTTCAGTCTCCTGGGAAATATTCTTGGCGCTTATCTCCAGGGATTGCAGGGAGGCCATATTCTTGATAATATCGTTTATTTTTTGCAGGGGTATCCTGATACTTTCAGATTTGAGTTCTTCGATTCGTTCCCGTTTTGTCTCACTGGGAGGTGTATGCTCTGAGTTAGGAAGGTCCTCTGGTTTCGTGCTTTCTAAATTGGGAATGGTAAAATCTTCATTGGCCACCAGGGCGGCAAGCTCCTGTTCAAAGGCCTGGGTTTCGATGGCATCGGTCTTGGATTGTTGTATTGATGCGAAGGCAGCCTTGAGCAAGTCCAGGGAGGCCAGGCTCAAGCGCAGGGCTTTGTCTGAAAAGCGAACCCGCTGTTCTTTAACCGCGATAAATACGCTTTCCAAGGCATGGGCCACCGTTTCTATACGGGTAAATTCCAGCATCCGGGCAGATCCCTTAAGGGTATGCAGGCTCCGGAGCAGGCTTACAAAGTCATCTTCCAGGGAACCCCCGTCTTTCATATCAAACAACAAGGTTTCGACGGCAGCAATATTTTCTATGCCTTCATCAATAAATTTACCGATATATTTTTCTTTATTGATCCCCATGTTCTTTCGACTCTTGTTCGCTGTTTAATACCGATTCCAAGGTATGGGCAAGCTCGGTGAGCTGTTCTGCCGAGGAGGTGGCAACCTCGGTGGAATGGAGAAAATTATTGAGCCCTCGGGATATATCGGTGATGGCAATGGTTATCTGTTCACTGGACTTGCGCTGTTTTTGGGTAGAAACCGTGATGGTCTGCGCCTGATTAGAGGTAATTTCTGCGCCTGAACGGATCTCTTTAAAGATGTCTTCTAGTTCCTTGATGAGTTTATACCCCTCGGCTATGTTATCCGCTCCTTCTTCGCTGGCAATGATCAGGGACGAGGAGGAGTTCTGGATCTCTTCCACCTGTTCTCTAATCTGTTTGGTCAGATGGGCGATATCATCGGCTAAACGGTTCACCTCGCCTGCCACCACCGCGAAACGTTTTCCCGTTTCCCCGGCGCTTGCCGCTTCAATGGCTGCGTTAAAGGCAATGACCTTGGTCTGATCGGTAATGGTATTGATGATCCGGACGATATCCCGGATCTTGGCGATCTTATTCCCCAAAAGCACAATCCCGTTCATTACCCCGTCATTTTTTTCTTTAATATCCCCCATCTTGCTGATATTGTTCTTGAGCACCGAGAATCCGGTAATCACATCATCTTCCATTTTAGCCGCAATAGTGGCAACGCTTCCGGTCTTATCCGCGATATCCGTGGCAATCTTGGCGTTCTCGTCAATGGTACTGGCGATTTCTTCCACGCTTGCAGCCTGACTATTGGCAGTGATACATATTTCCTTGGAGGACAGGGAAATCTCGTTAGTTGAATTACGGATGGTTTTTGCGATCTCCCTGGTCTGCATAACCGTTTGCAGGACAGCTTCAGTGAATTCGGTTTTACGTTCCTCCTCTGCCACCCGCTGCAAGAGGCGGTGATACTGCTGGGAGATACGGGAACTGATAAACCCGGCGAACAAGAGCAGGAGCGCCCCTAGGCCCACCCCTCCATAGTTGATTTCCCTACTATACCCCAAGGCATTCAGGATAGCTGCGGTACCGATATACCAGAGCATAGCCATAATGCCCGAAAATACCCCGCAGACGCTATGGTGCCGCACAATACCAAGCATAATAAAGATAAAATAAAAGGCCAGATGCAGGGTTAACAGGGTCAAGCTCGATACCCCCCGCTGGGGTAATCCGCTTATCACCATACAAGACAGAAGCCCTAAATCCAAAAAGCTCGTACCATATTTCACCCAAGGCCGCAGGAGGGGGCGCTTATGAATATAGAAAAACAAGGCCAAGCTGTAGATGAGAAAAACACCGGGTCCGATATATGCGCTGATGCCCAAGGCGCTGGATCCGCGGTGATAGGATCCCACCGCGATGATCCCTATACCGATGCCATACATAATCCCCAGCGCTATACGAAAATAGGTGATCACCAATTCACCGGTACGTTCTTCTTGCCGGATACAATCCGCTGCTCGTATCATGATGCTTCCCTCTATTAGGTACGGTATTTCTCAATAGCCTTCTGTAATCCCGTAGACATGGTGTTTAAGGTATCCGCGATCTTCGACGTTGAGGCAGTGGCTGCCACAAATTGCTGTACCCCGGCGGATATTTCCTTGAGGGCCTCAAAAATCTGAGCGGATGCGTATTCCTGCTGTTTACTCAAATTGGAAATTTGCTGGGATCGGGTCGCTACATTCTGGGCGGTTTCAACAATCGCTTCAAACACCGCTTTTTGGGCGCTCATGTGCTCATAACCCTGTTCGATCTTTTGTGAACCGCTAAAGGCTTCGGTTATTAAGCTCTGGGATGCGGTTTGTACCTCTTCTATTTTAAGTTTGATTCCCCGGGTAGAATCCACCACATTATCGGCAAAACGCCTGATTTCACTGGCCACCACCGAGAACCGGGCCCCGCTCTCCCCTGAAGAAGAAGCCTCCAGGGACGCGTTAAAGGCAATGAGCTTGGTCTGATCCGCAATGCCGTCGATGATTCTGATGGCATCATTGATGTGCTTGATCATATCCACCAGGTTTTTAATCTCATGAATAATCTTGGAGTTCTGGTTTTGGATATCTTCCATCATCCGCTCATTGGCATCCCGTAACTCCACCCCTTTTTGGCTGAGCCCTTGGGTCTCTATGGCTAGGTGGGCCACTTCTTCGGTTTTGGCGGCCATTTGTTCGGAAAGGTTCTTACTCCCCTCCATGGTGCTGACAATCTCGGAAACACTAGCCGACTGTTCATTGGCGGTGGTGGTAATCTCTTTGGCGGAGGTGGCCATATCTTCGCCCATATCTGATAGAGAAAGGGCCTTCTCCTTGATACCCACGATAAGTTCCCGGATTTTATCCAGGGTGGTATTAAAGGAAATGGTCATCTCCCCAATTTCATCTTTACTGTAGATATCCAGATGCTTGGTCATATCCCCTTCTCGGATGTCCCCTAAAATAGCCACCAGGTGATTCATGGGCTTGCTGATGGAACGGACCACGATAAAGGCCCCCGCGGCCACAAGGAGGATCATCACCACGATAATAATGATACTCACCCAGAGCATCCGATATACCGGCATGACGATAATACGGGTGGGGATCCCTATCATCAAAGTCCAGGGAATTTCGGTTTCTCCCATGGTGAAAGGACCGCAGTAGAACTGCATGTTTGTGTGTAATGCAGGAACATAATTGGTAAAGGAAAAGTCCTTTCCCAGGCGCACCGCTTCCGTAAGTTCCGGCAGATAGGCGCCGGCGATATCTTTTTCGGTCTCTTGCATGGATTTTCCCAGGCGGGAAGCATCAAAATGAGCACCCACCACGCCGCCATTGCTAAATAGCATCGCTACACTGCCCTCATAGGGCTTTATTTGCTGGATCTGTTCCTGGATGGCCGTTATATCAATATCAATGATCGAAGCCCCTACGAACTGATCCTGGTTTTTAATCGGCACCGTTATAGTGGTGATGAGCCGGTTCTCTCCATAAATAGGATACCAGTAGGGATCTACCATGGATTCCTTCCCGGTTTGTTTCGCGTTAAGGTAATAATTCCCATCTCCCGGGATTTCATAATTCTTCAAGGGTTCCAGTTGGATACCAGTTCTGGTCCGAGCCAGGTAGGGGATGAATCTACCGCTTTCATCACTTTCCGGGCTATTCCGATATCGGGCATCTTGACCGTCCAGGGCGTTTGGTTCCCATGCAGCGGAAGCAGCGGTTATCTCCGGGTTTGCTTCGAGTATTCCCCGAATCATGGTTAGAAAATACCGGCGGCGATCCAGGCGATCTACCTGTTCATACTGGGCCATCATCTGGGCAAGGTTCCGGCCAGCATACAGGTGTTTTGCAAACCATACCCGCACCCGCAGGGCATTTTCTTCTACCAAGTTATTAATTTCGTTATGTACCAGGCCGGTGATCTGTTTCTCCGAAAGCCGTAGCAAAGTAAAGACCAAAATACCGATTCCCAAAAGATTCAAACCGATGATGATGATCATAAGCTTATTACCGATTTTCATTACCTACTCCTTTATAGCTGCTCCCGCCGGTATTCATGATGGTTACCTAGCCTCTTATTTCGTTGTTTCTCCAAGGCCCGTTGATAATAATCCGGTGAAAAGCCCCCGATAAACACTTCATAGCCCCGCTCCTTACCCTGAGTAATGCTTTCTAAGGCCCGGTTGATTTTGTATACATAACGGAGCGGGTTTCCCGGTGCAGCGAGAGCGGCAAGACGGTAAAAGGCAGGCCAAAAGGTTTTGTCTTGCTGGATCGCCATTTTATAGGAAAATTCTGCGTCCAAGGGTTTTGTTTTAAAGTAAAAATATTCTCCTCGGAGAAAATGCGTATAGGCTGAATTATCGTACCGCTCAATAAATGCCAGTAGATGGCCGGCCTTAAAGCAATCCCCTTGATTAATTAACACGATAAGCGATGTGATAAGTTCATTACCCATACCGGCAAGCCCCTCCACCCTATCTTCGGGGCTACTCCTTTTTCTCTTTCCTTCATTATTATCAATGATATTCCCCGGTTCATCAAGAGCAGGCCCATATCTTTCCCTTTCGGAGGTCTCTACTGGACTTGGGATGCGCCCGGGTACTGCGGCAAGAAACGCCAAAGTTTTTTCAGTGATAAGCTGGGCTACCTGATCATCGGCGATCAGTTCTGCAATTTGTAGCGGTTCTATGGTAAGCCCTTTTTTCCAGGGCATTACTTCCGGGTTTTTCGGTACCATCTGAGGGATCTGCGGCAGCGGCTGGAGCTTCTGCGAGTTCACTGCCGCAGGAGCCCTTTTCTGAAAGTAAAAAGCCTCTTCTTTGAAACAATTGGCCAGCAGGGGATGCTCTACTCCTGCGGTTTCGGATATGCCCACCATGAGGTAACCACCGGGGACAAGCGCATTTGCCAGGATATTCATGACCTTGCTACGGCTTTTAGCAGAGAAATAGATAGAGACATTCCTGAAAAGAATCAGATCATAGGTTTGAACAGGAAGCCCGTCCATAATGTTATGCAGATAAAAATGGATGTGGTCTCTGAGCCGGGGATCAACCTGATATTTCCCCTCGGTAACTGATACATACCGGTCCAGGAGGAATTTCCATTGGATTCCATCCTCTCGAAAGGCATTGGCCCTATAGTAACCCTTATTTGCCGTCTCAATCACATCCTGGTCTATGTCAAAGGCATCGATTTCCCAGGAAAAGGGGTTAGGCCCGGAGATATGCTTATAATAGTCCAGCATCATGGCAATACTGTAGGCTTCGCAGCCTAGGGAAGTTGCTGCAGAACAGATCCGCACAGGACGACCCAAGGCGGAAAATCCGGGTAGCAGTTCCCGGAGTAACACGGAAAAATGTACCTGCTCCCTAAAGAAATAAGTTTCATTCACCGTAAGCAGCCGGGCCAGATCAAAGAGGACCTCAGGAGAGGAAAAAATATGCCTATACCGTTCCCCTTCCCCGGACAATCTAAGAGAGGCTTCGTTCTGAGGCGTCAGGTTTTGGAGTTGATTGAGATGGTTCTTCAGATGCACCAGCGCCTCAGTGCTTGCCCGAATCCCAAGGGTATGTTCAACCTGCTGATAGAGCTGGTACATAAGGGGATCGTCGAACCACGGTTCCTCCACACACACAGGGCTTCCCCCTTCCATATCCTATAGTCCTCCTTAAGGCATGGTCAAGGTAATGAGCCATTTAGCTATATCGCCTAGGGGGAGAATCATATCCACACACCCGGTTTCTATGGCTGACTTGGGCATACCGTAAATCAAGGAACTCTCTTCGTCCTGGGCAATAGTAATGCCCCCGGCTTTCCTGATGGCCTCTGTCCCTGCAGCCCCATCCCTTCCCATACCGGTGAGCACCACTGAGATCACCTCCCGGCCAAAGACCCCGGCAGCGCTTTGAAACAGCATATCCACCGCAGGTTTCTGATTTTGGACCGGCTCACCGTCTTCCAGGATCAGATATTTACTCGTCATGATAAGATGTTTATCCGTAGGGGCAATATAGATCCTTCCCGAATGGAGCGCTGCGTTATGCTCCGCAAGCTGGACCTCCAG
Organism: Treponema sp.; assembly: GCA_031284195.1. Lineage (GTDB taxonomy): Bacteria > Spirochaetota > Spirochaetia > Treponematales > Breznakiellaceae > JAIRLU01. The sequence goes on along the minus strand of JAITAI010000099.1, from coordinate 5,922 downwards.
GGCAGTGTATTTCCGTATCCATTGTACAAACCCTTTATCAAATCCCGAAGAATTATGTTGTACCGTCACAATCGGCACCGGGAAATCTTTGGGAATCCCCGCAAATACCTCCATGAGGGCCTTGGGACCGCCGGTAGAGGCGCCAATGACCACCCCCCGAATAGGACGGTAGTCTACCTTCCCAAGAGATGACGCACGGGTAGGATTAAGTCTTCTGGTTTTTTTACGCTTGATTCCAGAAATACGTTTGAGAGTTTCATAAATCTGCTGACGCTGCTCTTGGCTCATGGATGGGGTGAAGATATGCTTGGGATAAAATTCGAGGGCCCCCTTCACCGTGGCTTCATAGATCATTTTTGCACTGTCTTGAGAGCTGATTGCCACAATCGGAGTCGGTATATCCCGCATGATGATGCTGATGGCCTCCAGTCCTGACATACCAGGCATCTCGATATCCATGGTGATCAGATCCGGGTTAAGGGACCGAGTCTGCTGTACCCCTTCAAAACCGTTCCCTGCTTCGCCAATGACGGTAAACCGTTCATCGCTTTCAAAAAAATCCCTGAGAAAGCTCCGGGCCAGGGGGCTATCATCCACCACGAGGACGGTAATCATAATCCCCGGTCCCCTTGCTCCAGAAACCGGGAAACCAGCAAAACCGGGTCAATAAAGGCCGTCATCCTAACGTCAGTGAAGGATACGCCCCTCAGAAAGGATAGTCCCGGAAGCCCGATGAACCCAGGAAGCTCCCGGATTGCTTCATGGGGAATATCCACTTCCCTCTCCACCGCAGGGGTAACCAACACGATACGAGGGACTTCAAGTCCTGTATATTCTTGCAGTGCCCTAACCCGCGTCTTTGGGTAGGCCAGAGGTTTCAAGCGGATCCCGTGGGGAGCAGGCAAATCCGCTCTGCAGAGCAGCCGGGGGAGTGAAAAAAACACCTCTCCTCTGTTTGGATTGGTCTCTATCATAGTATGCAAATCCTGAGAGACCTGTAGGATCTCTACCACACATTCCGAAGGAATACCCAGGAAGATACTCTCAAATGCACATAAAAAATTTCTCATATACCGTGGATCACCATCCCTCAAGCCTCACAATCCTTCTTTATCCGGTTAATAATCTCTCGAATACTCAGAACAAACACATCCATCTGGTGCCATTCAAAAGAGGCCTCAATAACCACGGTAGCATCCTGGTTTCCCGTACCCTGTTCAACTTTTAAGATATGCTCAAGCGGCACATCCACAATATCCACCACATCATCAATCATAAAGGCCACTTTATCAACCCCTTCTTTCAAAACCACTACTTTGGATAAGGCCGAAGGAGTTTTGAGCAAGAATAATCCCAGATCAATGAGGGCGTAAGGTACAGAATACCGGTTGATAATACCCTTTACATACTCAGGAAGCAAGGGTAGGGGATAGGTCTTATCATAGACCGCCACTTCATTTATCATACAGGAGGGCAGGGTGTACAATCTATCCTGTATGGTAAAGATAAGGAATTTCTCGGTGGTAGTCCCATTGGGTTGTTTTGAAGGGGTAATATCGTTCATCATCCCGTCTCCTTTGTGTGTTCGAGTTTCCTGATACGGTTCAGCCTTATCTTCAGAAAGACGGTTGAACAGCAGGTGCTGGTCTTTTTTGCATATCCCTTGACGAGCAATCTAGAAAACTGGTACTCTATACATTATAATAATATGTAATCCATAGAGCTTTTTTCAAAGCCGGTTTTTTGAAAAAGGCTCTGGAAAGACCAGCCAAAGGACCGGTTTTTCCTTTATATCAAAGTGCTTTTTTAAAATCTGACATTTTGAAAAAGCCTCTATAGTAAGGCCGGAGGAGTATACTATGGCTGACGTAGCTTGCGAGAATTGTGGAAAAATTATTTCAGAAGAAAACGTTAAATATGGCGATTGTAAACAATGTTCCTTGTGCGATGATTGTGTAGCGAATTGGATTGCCAAAGATTGTAAAGAATGTAAAGATAGGAAAGAGGAATAACCTATCAATAAAGGATCCACAGGGATTTCCATTTCCGTGGTACCCATAATAAGGTCTAAGGCCAGATAGTTCATCCTGGAAAGGTCCTTATTATCGACATGAGCCTTCCGGGGGCCCTTCATAGCCCCGGAAGTAGTTGTTTATTCATTGCTTACCGAGGGCTCTTCCCGAATCAAGGCTTCGCGGAATCCTGCAGTACCAAGTTTTTCCGCTATCAGTTGTACGTCATCTGCATTGATCCCAGCAAGCACAACCCGGTAGTAGTCGCCAATTCTTTCATAGGCAGGATTGAGACCGGTATTTTTCAGCTTATCAAACACCTCCATCGCATTCCGGACGATTTTATAAGCCCCAACCTGAATACGGTACCGCTTACCCGTTCCTGCAGGGGGTATCCTAGGTTTAATCTCCGCGGCGATATAGCCTGACCGGGTCGGTACATAGGAAGGCGAAACTAAGTTTTCACTCGGCGTACTGGTATTTTGGGTGCTCAGCGGTATGGTTTGACTCGGGAGTATGCCCGGACTCGTCACGACGGAAGAGGGGATCTTCTCTTCTATTATTACCGGAGCAGTTCCGGTGATCAGCATATCTAACTGTTCCGCTGCTGCCTTGGAAACATCAATGATCCGGACTGGCTTAGAAGGCCCCCGGTCATTAACCCGTACAATCACCTGCTTGTTATTTTGGGTATTGATAACGGTAAGGATAGTACCAAAGGGGAGGGTCGGATGGGCAGCGGTGAATTTCGTAGAATCATACTTTTCTCCCGATGCCGTATTCAGACCGTCGTATTCATCCCCATAATATGATGCAATCCCTTCCTGCCGGTACCCGCTGTTTACAGGTTGAGTCTGAGCTATACAGAGGAGGGCACATCCTAACCCCATTATCATTATTGTAATAATTCGTTTCATAATTATTCTATCGGCAGGGAATGATAAATCAATGACTAAATTTCAGATTCTGGATCAATTATGCGTTCTCATGTGGCTATATCCCTTACCGATCCATCCAAAAACTTAGCCCTGATAAAGGGTATGGAGGAAAAGGGTCGCTGCCTGGGCCACATTAAGGCTCTCCACGACACCGGTTCCTGGAATACGTACCAGGACTGAACAGAGATCTTTTACCTCCTGGGGGAGACCTGTTTCTTCATTACCCACCACCAGGGCTATGCCCGGCCGGAGAACCCCGGTGAGGTCTGTCCTTGAGGCCTGGAGCACTTGCATCCGATCCCGGATGATGGTATGCAGATCCTGGATCCGTTGCCGGGCTCTGAGATCCGCTCCTATGGTGATGAGGACCTTGGAGGCAGCCTTAAGAAACCCTAGGGTATCGTGCACGCGCCTGAATACCACATACTCCATCCCTCCCTCGGCAACCCGGTAGGCGCTGGTGCTTACCAGAACCTCGGAGGAGGTTCCAGAAAGTACGATAAAAGGGGCATCAAAAAAGGCCGCAGACCGGACTATGGCCCCCAGATTATGATCATTCCCCAGGGCATGTAAGACTAGACCGGTTTTACCTTCCCCGGCCCAGGAATCTAAGTCCTCTCTAGTGGTAACAGGTATCTGAGGCTCCTCGATCATAGCCACCACCCCTTGATGATGCTTACTCTTGCAGATCCGTTCCAGTTCCTCATTATCGCAGATCTTATAGGGCCGTTTCCGTTGGGCCAGTTGTTTACATATTGGGGAAAATACCGGAAGCCGGTCATCTCGGAGAAAAAGCCGATTGATGGTTTTCGGGTGCAATTCCCCCAAGGCTGACACCGCGTTAAAACCACAGACTGCTAATTCTTGGGTAAGTTTATTACGCATAAGGGTAGTATACCTTCCTTTTTACTTCTAACAATACCTCCTTCCCATAGCGGCATATACCTCGGTCTTGAGGTTGGAAGTCCCCGGATAAATCCATAGAAAAGGTTGAGGAAGCAGAAAACGGGGTACCTACAGGTTCATCGATACTCTATGGATTAACCATACCTCTTAGATGGTTCTAAAAGGTAAATCATTACGGCCCTGTCTTTATCCTACAAATTACGGTAAATAGATTGACTATGGAAGAAAGCTCTGATATACTAAAAGTAATTAGTTTAGAAAAACTATAATCATTTCTTTTGGACTTTAGCCATGCAATATTTTGATACTCATGCCCATATAGGGCTCATTTGCGACGACCCTATTGAACAACTCATGGTTATTCAGGAAGCCCGACAAGCTTCCGTGGCGCGGCTAGTTTCGATCTGTAATAGTCTGCACGATTTTGTGAAGGTCTATGACAACCTTAAATCCGCGGTGAATGTGTATCATGCCGTGGGGGTTTCTCCTTCGGAAGTGCAGAATCCGGGTAAGGCTTGGGTACAGACCATCGAGCAAAGCCTACGCCTTCCCCGAGTGGTGGCTATTGGCGAAATAGGTCTCGATTATTACCGTAAATTCGGGGATAAGAAATCCCAAATCGAGCTTTTTATTACCCAACTGGATCTGGCCAATAAGCTCGATAAGCCGGTGATCATCCATAACCGGGACGCAGGGCATGATGTGTTAGATATACTCCGGGATCGACTGCCTCCCAAGGGGGGAATCTTGCATTGCTATTCCGAAGATGCGGAATATGCCAAGAAGGCCTTGAAGCTGAATCTTTATTTCTCTTTCGCAGGGAATTTAACCTATCGGAATGCCAGGAACCTCCATGAAACTATAGGGGTGCTTCCCTTGAACCGGATCCTCATCGAGTCCGAGAGTCCCTTCATGGTACCTGCGGATTATCGGGGTAAGCGGAATATGCCTAAGTATCTCCCCCTAACTGCCCGATTCTTAGCGGATATGCTGGAAATCGGGGATGAGGAACTGGCCGCTGCGCTCTGGGAGAATGCCAATGGGTTTTTCGGACTGCCTAACGAATAGGGATGAGCTGCTATCATCCAGTTGTCATTGGTTCTCTCCATGTTCCGGGCAACCTCTTTCTTGCACCGGTAGCAGGGTATACTGATCGTGCCTTCAGGGCCCTCTGTGTTGAGCAGGGCGCGGATTTCACTTGTACTGAGCTTATTTCCGCTGAAGCCCTCATACGGAATGGGGTAAAAGCAGAACCTCTCATCCGCCGGGCTGATACCGAGGAGCGCTACGCTATTCAGCTTTTCGGTGCGGATCCCCAGGTGATGTATCAGGCGACGGCTTTATTGGCCCCCTACCACCCTGAAGTAGTGGATATCAACTGCGGCTGTCCGGTTCCTAAGGTGGTCAAGACCGGGGCAGGTTCGGCGCTGATGCGACAACCCGCCTTACTGGGTCGTATCGTGGAGGCCGTGGTTCGGGCTTCCCGGGACCATTTACAGTCCGTACCGGTTACGGTAAAAATGCGTTCTGGCTGGGACCGCGCATCCATCAATTACTACCTCTGCGCCCGGATTGCCGTAGAAGCTGGTGCAGCGCTGGTGAGTCTTCATGCCCGGACCAGAGCGCAGGGGTATACGGGGAAAAGCGACTGGTCGCACATCAGCGACCTGGTTTCCCGGCTTGCGGTCCCTGTGGCCGGGTCAGGGGACCTCTTTTCTCCAGAAGATGCGGAAGCTATGCTCCGGGAGACCGGTTGTGCCGGGGTCTTGTTTGCCCGAGGAGCCTTGGGGAACCCCTTCATCTTTTGTACCGCCCGCTCCCTGTTACTGACCGGTTCCTATACCCCACCGGAAGCTACAGAACGGCTTCAGATAGGATTACGTCACTTGCACTTGTTGGCGCGGGATTGGGGAGAAAAAACTGCGTGCTTAGAAATGCGAAAACACTTTTGCGCTTATACCAAGGGGATCCCGGGAGGCGCGCTTTTGCGGAATAAGCTGGTTCATGCTGAAACCATAGCGGAATACTGTACCTTATGCAGAAACGCCGAAGACCCGGTGTAAGTG
>JAITAI010000065.1 GCA_031284195.1 Treponema sp. | reverse complement strand
TCAATAATCCTCTTACCGGACATTTCAGTTGGTTTATCCGGCGTTCAGGTTTAATCCCAGCAGCCTCCCCAATCGGATAAATCCCCAACTACCCTTGTATCAAGGTAAGCTTCTGCAGTTTCGTTTTACCCATTTTGTATCTCCTTCCCTAGGTTAATCGAGAGGATAAGACACAGCCTCCCTCCTTATGCTTAAGGCTGAAATTATCACTGGTGAATAAGCCTATCGCCAGGATACAGGTATAGAGAAAATTTAGAAAAGTGAACACGCCCTAGTACTCCTCTTCTTAAACAGAGGTGAAACCCTGCAAAAAACGGAGGCCCTTCCTGCGAAATGAGCCAAGCTAAGCATAGAAAAGCCCTAGAAAAAAGCCCTTGGAGGTTTTTTCTAGGTTTATCCTGCTCCTATCGTAGGTTTTCCTTGACAAAAGTCGCGGCTTTTTCTGCTAAAGCGTCCATATCGGGATTTTTGACTATGTCCCGCCAAACCGCTACGTCCCGGGCAATGGATCCACCCTGGTTAATAAAGGGCTCCATGACCAAGGGACCGGTATAGCTAATATCATCCAAAGCATTTTTGATCTCCCCCCAGGGCATACGGCCCATTCCTGGCAGTTTACGGTTCGGTTCGCCTAGGTGGAGAGAGGCAAGGTGTTTTCCTGCCATACGGATGGCATCACCAATAGAATCTTCCTCAATATTCATGTGGAAAGTATCAAGCAGTATATTACAGGCAGGACTATTGACTTCCCTTATATAGGCCAGAGCTTCCTCACAGGTATTGATGAGAAACTGTTCAAACCGGTTAATCACTTCCACATTGAGCATAACCTCATGGTCCCCGGCAAAAGGGGCAAGTTCCCTCATGCTTTTCAGGCTCTGCCTGAGTATAGGTTCTTTGCTGGTCATCCCTTCGGGAAAGGTTGCAGGCCAATAACTGTGAACCGTACCGCTCAGTAGACCACCTCCCATCTCCTGAACAGCCAAGATGACTTTTTTCATAAAACCGACACCTCGTTGACGAACATTTTCATCAAGAGAAGAGAGATCATTATCCTTCGACATACCTATGCCGTAGGACAGAAGTATACCTGCTCTTTCAGCCTTTTCTTTTATTTTGAGACGATATGCACGGTCCTTCTTTACCAAAATTGCCCCATGGAGCTCCAATAAATCAAAACCAAGGCGCTTAACCTTATCCACAAACGGTAAAAAATCGGTATCCCAATCATGGGCCCAATACGCATAAAAGATACCAACCGGTCTTTCCATGATACTCTCCTTTTTCATTCTATTATAAAAGCCCGGGTAAGAATTTTCAATTACTATTAAGTTCCAGGTTTTTTGCATTTACTTTTGGAATTCTTTATAGAATAATGAATTACCTTCCTAGAGATAACTGGTATGTTAATACGTAAATCTTTATTGCTGGATATGCTTTCTTCAAAACTCCTCTACCGCTTCCTCTTTTGTTGATATGCCACATGGCGGGGACGTTGCGCCGACAAGCCTAACGCCTTCAGCGTCCTCCATACCGATACCCCGGACATGGTTACCTTACCTATCCGTTTTATGACTTCCCTGATTATTTCTATCGTCCATAGCGCGAAGTCTAATGTAAAAACCTGTTATGAAACCTACACCATGGAAGGCGTGGAGTCTATTTTTTCATCAATCTTCTTTAAGATGGTTGAATTTATTGCAAGCACAGGTAATTCAATCAAAGGACCCATTACCAATACCAAAGCTATTATAGGTTCTGAGGGAAAAGTAATTATTACTATTGCCAGTGATATGGGTGAATTTCTTGCTGATGTTGTAAATAGTAATGGTATAATATTGTAAAAAGATAATTTTAATTTTTTCCCAACAAATAAAGCTAAAAAGAAATTTATTACAAAAAATATGATTAATGGAAACAGTAGTTTTATAAAAATAATTAAGTTAGCAAGTAATATAGAACCTTGTGATGCAAACATGGAAATAATGGCAAAACATAATAGCACAAATTGAATCGTATCATTCTGATCAATAATTTTGTTAAAATATCTTTCAAGTTTTATTTTTCTTATTATCAGTTTTATCATGTTTGCGGATATTAAAGGTATCAAAAGAATAAAAATTATACTTTGAATAAGTATTTTAATATCAAATGAAACAGTTTTTCCCATAAAAATAAACAGGTAGACTGGTAACAAGATAATTTGTAATATTAAATTTAGAGGTAAAATCGAAGAACCTAATATTACATTTCCATTGGCCAGTCCAGTAAAAACTAAATACCAGTCTGTACAGGGGGTTACTAGAAGCATAATAAAACCGATTTGCAGGCTAACTTGTTCTGGTAAAAAGATTTTTGCCAAAAGGAAGGCAAAAACAGGGGTCCATAAAAAATTAATAATTAATGCTGAAAGAGAAAATTTTAAATTGGTAAATGATTTCCTAATGTCTTTTATATCAATACCCGCAAATGTAAAAAAGAGCAGGAGCATTAAGAAAATCTCAATAAAGCTGCCTGATCTTTGTTCTATGTTTATGTTAATTTTTCCGAGCAGCACCCCGAAGAATGCTGAAAAAATTATGAAAACCGGCTGTAACTTGGAAAAAATACTCATACCGATTATTCCTTTTTCGCAGAAGCGAAAATGAGACCCTCTCTCAAAACTAAAATCGAGTGTCCCTCTCAATCAATTTCAATGACCCCTTGAACTTTGCTTATACTACCCCATCATACTGTCAGCGGATTTTATCCACATCATTTGAATCTGGTTTATCTGGACTCTTCCTTTATGTACTCTCCCAGGGCGTCAAACCGGGAAAATTCCTCTCCTCTATCAGGGAGTTTGCAGATCCTGCACCGGATAGCGCTACCCCATGGAGGCGGCTCTTGATTGGGAAAAGGTACCAGTAGTTTAAGATAATTATCCGATACTGCAGTAACAAAGGAAGGGTTGGATTCCTTGGATGCCTCAAGGATCGCTTCCACCTCCTGTCCCTGCCAGCGGCGGCTATAGGCCTGCCGTCCTGCACGACCCAGGGCCCTAAGCCGTTCTACCCGCAGGACCGCGTCTCTTTCACTCACCCCCCCCGGATAGGTATATGCCGCAGTACCAGGCCGCGGGGAATAGGGAAAAGCGTGGATCCAGGCAAAACCGCTACGCTCACAGAACGCATAGGTCTCTTCAAAGGCTTCCTCGGTTTCACCGGGAAACCCGGTAATAATATCGCAGCCAAGAAAGGGGTCGTCTTTGACCACTCGTAAACGGCGTATCCCCTTTTCCACATCCTCCGGGGTATACCGGCGCCCCATCTGCTCCAAAATCCGGGGACTGCCCGACTGAAGGGAAAGATGAATATGGGGCCGAATCCGGGGATGTCCCAGAACAGCAAACAGATCCTCAGTGAGTCCTTCTGGTTCAAGGGAAGAAAGCCGTAATCTGATATACTCAGTTCCCGCAAGGAGATACCTCAAGAGCGCACCCAGATGCAGCGCCCCTTCCTGGAGTATACCGGTATCCCGATATTGGGTGATGTTTACCCCGGTTAACACCGCTTCTGCATACCCCTTGGCTTCCAAGGCTTGTAACGTAGCACGGATTTGGTCCGCCTCAAGACTTACACTCCTCCCCCGGGCAAGCCGTACCCGGCAATAGGAACAATGATTATCACAACCATCTTGAATCTTCACCGAAGCTCTGGAATGGAGGGAAAAGTCCCCTGGAATAAACCGAAACCGTTCAGTTACCGGAGTCTGGGAGGTTTCCTTTTCCCGAAGCCATTGGGAGATCGAAACCAGGGCCATCTCTTCCGGCATGGTTTTCGCAAGAAATCCCGGCAGATCCAAGAGCAGGCTCTTAGTATCCCCCGATACCACCACCAGCCGTTTTGCATCTAAAGAATCAGAACCGCACTCCCTTCCCAGAGCATCCAGCGCCTCCCTAGCCACTTGGGCATAACAACCGGTTACCATAAGAACCGCCTGGGGATGATCCCGCAAGGCTTTTCGGATGACCCGCCGGGCCTTTTGTTCAGCCTTGGAAGTTACCGTACACGTATTAACCACCAGGATATCCGCCTTAGGTTCTTCTGAGGCTCTATCCCAAGGCAGCACCCTAAAACCCTGCACGCTGAAAGCATGGGCGATAGCTTCGCTCTCAAGCTGATTGACCTTGCAACCCAGGGTATACAAGGATACGGAAACCATAGGCTTATCGAGCGCCTAAGGCCTGGCGAGCCCGGGTCAAACCCCGGCGCGCGTCCCCTAGTTGGGCATTGAGGGACAAGGCCCGTTCATAGGCGGTAATAGCTTCTGATAAATCCCCGGCATTTTCCCGGGCATAGGCCAGTCTGGTCCACCAGTTTGCATTTCCCGGCTGCCAATAAACCGCTGTGGAGAGGGCGATATCCGCATGGCGAAAACGGCCAAGACGGATATAAATCTCTCCGATAAAATAGTACACCGTTTCGATCCGGGTTCCTTCTGGGGCAAAGTTGATATATTCCTGAAAATACTGCAAGGCTTCCCGGTTCCGGCCTTCATAATAGCTGATTTCTCCGAGAATTTCGATGACCCGGGGATCATAGCGGCTCAGACTCCGGCCTGCCAAGGCATAGGGTAGAGCATCCTGGTACCGGTTGAGCCGTATCAAGCTCCAGCAGAGTACCACATGAGCATCCAGGTTATAAGAATTTGCCGCGATTTCATCTATACAAATGGAAACTGCCTGTTCGTAGTTACCATTTCGGTATTCCACCAAGGCATCAGGCCGTTGAGCAAAGCCAAATCCCCAGGGAATCAGAAACAGTATAAGCCCTAAATAGGTACCCTTATGAGATAGGTGCATTTCCTGATTTTTTTTCATGCATAGTACAATAGCCATTAAAGTGACAGCCTGCCTCCAGCGCAATCTCCTGGGTGGTGATATTACCCTGAAGCCTTCCGGTGGGACTTACTTCTATCTTATCCACAGCAGTAATATTTCCATTGACTAAACCTCGGATGATCACCTGAGGGGCGTTGATATGGGCATCGACCACTCCCTCCTGATCGATCATAAGAAGTCCGGTAGCAATGATTTCACCCTTGACTTTACCCCGGATAAGAAAGGGTTTTTCAAAGCTGAGGGTCCCGGAGAAATCAATGTCTGAAGATAAAATAGTATCGAAATCTTCATCCTCTAAAGTATCACTATGCAAATCGATCATTCTAACCCTCCATGAAATACTTCTAATACCACAAGTTCGATACATTACCGGTGAAGCGCTTAGGGGAACTTGGAAAAAGCGGATCCCCCTTTATGCTTTATTCACCATTTTTTAGTACAACGGTTAAAGAAATCAAGAGGAAAGGGTAAAAACCCTTACCCCCGAAGTGCGCAGCAGCCTTTAGCCGCCGTAGACTGCAATCATAACCCCAGCAGCTATGGCGGTTCCGATCACCCCCGCCACATTTGGCCCCATGGCGTGCATGAGGAGGAAATTCCCTGGATCCTCTTCAAGACCCACCTTATTGGAAACCCGGGAAGCCATAGGTACTGCGGAAACCCCTGCGGAACCAATGAGCGGATTGATCTTCTCCTTGAGGAACAGGTTCATGAACTTGGCCACCAAAATCCCGGTAGCCGTGGCAATGGCAAAGGCTACCAAACCCATAACTACAATGATCAAGGACGAAGAATTGAGGAATTTTTCCGGGGTCATCTGGCTCCCCACCCCCAGAGACAGGAAAATGGACACGATGTTCATAAGCTCGTTTTGAAGGGTCTTACTAAGCCGTTCCACCACCCCGCACATCCTGATGAAGTTACCGAACATGAGACACCCAATAAGAGGCGCCGCAGAGGGGATGAGCAAAATAGCCAGCACAAAGACCACCATGGGGAAAAAGATCTTTTCCACATTGGAAACGGGCCTGAGTTGTTTCATCTTGATAAGCCGCTCTTGCTTGGTGGTTAAGGCTCGCATGATGGGAGGCTGAATGATAGGCACTAAGGCCATGTAGGAATAGGCCGCCACTGCCACAGTAGCCAAGAGGTGGGGCGCAAGTTGGGCGGCGATGTAGATCGTGGTAGGCCCGTCTGCACCACCGATGATGGCCACTGAACAGGCTTCCTTGAGGTTAAAGTTTACCCCAGGGATGAAGTTTGCCAGACTGATACCGAAGAGGGTACCGAACACCCCAAACTGGGCCGCGGCTCCTAGGATCGCCGTCTTAGGATTGGCGATAAGGGGACCAAAGTCGGTCATGGCCCCAATACCCATGAAGATGATCAGGGGAAAGAACTCGTTCCCCACCCCGGTCTCATAGATAATATGGAGGAAACCGTGAGGAGGAGCCCCCATCCCTGCAAAAGGGATGTTCACGAAGATGGTCCCAAACCCAATGGGGATGAGGAGCAGCGGTTCAAAGCCCTTTACCGCGCCCAGGTACACGATAAGGAAACCTACTGCCACCATGAGGAGTTCCTGCCAACCGAAGATGGTGATAGGATCTCCTGAGGGAGTCGCTTTTTGGACCTTATCGGTGACAAAGGCAAAGAGCCCCGTAGTTTCTACAATATTCCGGGCAAAACTGCTGAAGGAAATGTTTGGAATATCCTCGCTCCCTGGGATGTGATACTCCCCGGAATTCCCCTCCCCTGATGTTTGGGCCAAGACCCGGGGCATAAAGGAAAACACCAAGGCTCCCGCCACCAAAGCAAGGCATATTTTTGTAACCCATACCGGGTCCTTTTTATGGTTGAGCATGTATGCTGATCCTATTGAATCTCGGCTACGGGCTGCTGGGAAGCTACTTGGGTTCCGGTAGGAACTAGGAAGTGAATCTTTCCCGAGGTAGTGGCCTTAATCTCCAGTTCCATCTTCATCGACTCAATGATGATGACCGTGGTACCGGAAGTTACCTGGGTCCCTTCACCCACTACATAACGGATGATGGTCCCAGCCACGGGTGCGGGGATCGCCGTACCGCCTCCAGAAGGAGGAGTGGCTGCAGGAGCCGGAACCGGGCTGCTTGCAGGAACCGAAACTGTGGTACCCGCAGCTACTCCTACACCGGCAGGGGAAACCACCACCGTATAGTCTGCACCGTTCACGTTGACCACGTATTTGGCCGGTTGATTCGAGGGGGCAGAAGCCGGAGCTGCTGCCGGAACCGGGGCTGGAACTGCCGCTTCCGCGGTAAATTTCACCGGCCCTTGGGACCGTTTTTTGAAGAAGTCTGGAGCAACCTTGGGGAACATGGCGTAGGTGAGCACATCTTCTACAGTAACCTGATCGGTTCCCAGGACTTTTTTAGTCTCCCCTTGGAGTTTTTCATATTCCTGGGGAATATCATCCGCAGGCCGGTGGGTGATCTCCTTTTCGAGTTTGAGGGCCTCCAGGGCTTTTTTTACTGCTTCGGGGTTTTTGGGAGCCGGACATGCGCCGTATTTACCAGCCAAAAGGTCTATGGATTCACCGGTGAGTTTGTTGTACCTACCGAAGAGGACGTTGAAGACCGCTTGGGTTCCCACGATCTGGCTTGAAGGGGTAACCAGAGGAGGATAGCCAAAGTCCTTTTGCACTACCGCAATTTCCTTGAGGACCGCGTCGATCTTATCGGAAGCGCCTTGTTCCTTTAATTGCCCCTCCAGGTTAGAGAGCATCCCTCCGGGAACCTGGGATACCAGGATCCGGGTATCGGCTCCGAGGAAACTGGACTCGAACTTCTTGTAATGCTTCCGAACCTCCCGGAAATACGCGGCGATTTCCAAAAGCAGGTTGATATCCAAGCCCGTGTCGTATGGCGTACCCTTGAAAATCTCCACCATGGTTTCGGTGGGGCTGTGGCTCGTACCCATAGCCAGGGAGGAAATAACCGTATCCAAAATATCCGCTCCTGCTTCGGCACATTTGACTAAGGTTGCCACGGACATACCAGTAGTCGCATGAGAGTGGATTTCTATGGGAATATCCACTGCTTTTTTGAGGGCCTTCACCAAGTCATACCCTTCATAGGGTTTTAAAAGGCCCGACATATCCTTGATACAAAGGGAATCCGCTCCCACCGCAGCGTATTCTTTGGCCAGTTCTACATATTTTTCAATCGTATGAAAGGGAGTCGTGGCATAGGAAATCGCCGCTTGAATGTGTTTGCCGGTTTTCTTGGCCGCATTGGTGGCAGCCTTGAAATTCCGGGGATCGTTTAAGGCGTCAAAGATCCGGAATACATCCACCCCGTCTTTTGCCGCGGTTTCTACGAACTTGGCCACCACATCGTCTGCATAATGCCGGTACCCCAGAAGGTTCTGCCCTCGCAGGAGCATCATGATCTTGGTGTTGGGCAAGGCTGCCTTAAGCTTCTTGAGCCGTTCCCAGGGATCTTCGTTCAAGAACCGAATCGCCGAATCAAAGGTCGCTCCCCCCCAGGCTTCCAGCGCCCAATAGCCGACCCGGTCTAGTTTATCGGCAATAGGAAGCATATCACTCGTAACCATACGAGTAGCGAACAGGGATTGATGGGCATCCCGCAATACCAGATCGGTAAGTTTAACCGTAGCCATTTTTTAAACTCCTTGTGTAGAAAAATTAAGAATACGTTTTGCGATATTCAGTAACTGCAGCGGTAATAACCGCGGTGATCACCTCGTCGTTACGGGTGTGGCTTACCATAGGAACGGTGGGGGCGGCGCTTACTGCGGCTTGCTGGACATCCTTATCCCAACCCAAGGCATGGATTACCTTCCCTAGAGTACTGATACAGATAATCATAATAAGCAAGAATCCAAACACGATTCCCATGCCTAACAGGGTAAGGACCCCGCTTTGCTCTAACATGACCGTTATTGTCATAAAACCTCCTCTGATACCGCCAACTTCAGGTACCGGCGAAAACCTTGTACTAGTATGCCTATAACGAGCTACTTTTATCTTTTACCATGATACTAGAAATATATCGATAAATGCAAGGGACATCTCAGGAATTCAAGTTCAGCAAATTTTTTATGCGAAAAAAGCCTAAAAACAGGGATTTGACCGGTTTTATCCTCATGGTTGTCTGCTTTATTACTATACGCTGAGTTCAAGGGAATACTAAGGGTCCGCGAATTAACCCAATTTTCACGAATTATCTGGGCAATTCCTGTAATTACCGGACTTTTTTGCCTATTTGAGGCGTTATTTTTGATACTTTGAATTCCTCGGAACATCTGGATAAACCCAGGGCCGAAAGCTTCTTCGCGAGGAAACAAAGGAGCTCGCTTAATCGCCTGATCCGGTGATTACCCCGGAAGGGGATGTTACTGAAGGCATCAGGGGAATATCGTCATAGCGGCCCAGGTTGTTCCAATAGGTAAGCCCGCCGTTGCCTCCAGCCCGGACCCCTTCGACCTCAAGCCGTACGTAGTTCGGGTTGTAGTATTTTCTATCATAAGAAACATTGAGGTAAAACGCCTGGATGTATGGCCGAATGATGACCTTTCTCCGGCTGATGCGCTGAGCCCGCTGGGTTCCTTGGTAATAGATCCGATAGGGCCGGAGCTCCGGAGGGTTCTGGGCCAGGAAGTACTGTTCAAAATGGCTAGGATAGTACATAGGGCAGATTACATCCACATAGGGAGCCAGTAGTTCCACCTCTTGACCGGTTCGGGCTCCGGTCCGGTACCAACCGTTGGCGCCGTAAATATCAATGGAGATAGGGGCGTCCACCCGGGAACGAATATGCCGGAGAAACGAAATAAGCGCGCTGTCCATATCCATACCCGGATCCTTCCACCGGTACTGGGCATCTGCCAGGTTGGACCCATCAGTGGGAAACCGGATGTAGTCAAACTGAATTTCGTCAAAACCCCGTTCATGCAGTTCCTGGGCAATAGCCGCGTTGTATTCCCAGACCTCCTCTGCATAGGGATCCACCCAGTGTTCATCGTAGTAGGTTCTGACGATTTCATAGTCAGGATCCTCTGCAGGCAGGATTGTAAGAAGCGGATTCTCACCTTCTCCCCGGGTACCAGGAGGCTGTTTCTTTTGCCGTGAGTCGTAATACCCCTGCCAAGGGCTATGGGTACGGGAATCCCATACCGCAAACTTCCCCCCTTCCTTCTTAGCTAATTCAGGGTCCTTAAACACCACGATCCGGGCCACGGTATAGATCCCTTGGGCTTTCATGGACTGTAAAAAAGCATCTATGTCGAGGGGCCTAAAGACCCGTCCTTTAGGCGTAATGTATGGATTTTTAGGGGTAAATCGAAGGCGGCCATAATCGTCCTTCATATCCACCACCACCATATTGAGCCCCTGACGGCTTATCAGCTCCATATAGGGTTTGAGGGTCTGTGGGCTCATACTGTGGTTGACCGGTAGATAGATCCCCTCCTTGTTCGCCCCAGGAATATCCGAGGGATGATCGCTGTTGAGGAGCCAGAGTTCGGATAAGTTGATAGGTTCTACATCAGGGGCCGGCGCTCCCAGGAATATACAGGAGGCCTTGAGTCCCACATGAGCGGAAATCTCCTGGATGAACCGGAGCAGGTCATCCCGCTGCCGAATCAGGGGCTCCTCAGCTTTTCCTGGGGCTTGGGTCTTCGGATAGGGGAGTTCCCCTATGCATCTGTCCTGGACAAAGCGCAGGGTTTCCCTGCCTGGATCCAGGGCGTCTACCGTACCAAGACCATCGGACTGGTCCAGATCCCCCTCGCCCCAGATGACGCTGAAACGCTTCTGTTCCCAGTGCAGTTCATAGATCCGCCGGCGGAAGCTCTGGGAAGCAAAGATACGCGGCAGGGTTCCGGCCTCCTCCTCAGGCCGGGGAAGGACCACTGCTATATCTGAGACCTCATCAGGGTTATCGGTAGTTTCCAGATTTTCAAGGCCGCTGGTAATCTCGATCCACGTGGCTCCAGGGCTGTCCACAGTAAGGTAATAGACCCCGTAGACGCTATGGGAGAGAAAAATCGTTAAATCCGGGAGATTCGCTACTGCTACGGCCTTAATACCGTTGGTTCTATAAGGAGGCATCCCCATATTTTCCCAACTAAGACCGGCATTCCGGGATAGGAACACCCCATCTTTCACCGCGCATACCATGATGGCCGTATTTTCAGGATGGATCTCCACATCCTTAATGTCCTGAACTTGCCTGATAAAGGATTTCTTTCCCTGGTCATATACCTTGATGACCTTTACCGGAAGCCCTTGGTTCCGGTCTTCCCAGGTCCGCAGATCCTGGGAAACCGCGATGCCCTGATCGCTCAAGATGGCCCAATAATCTTTGCTCCGCTTGATGGCTCGTACTGCCCCGCCGGTCCAAAGCGCGATTAGGCTTCCCCTCCAGTCTATACCGTAGAGTCCCTCTTCGGTTCCGATGATCAGAGGCCAAGCCTCCTTGGCAGGTTTTGTTTGCCCTGAGACCGGAAGGAGAAAAAGTCCACATAAAAGAAAACAATATGCCCCTATAAAAACCCATTTTTTAGAAACCATGCTATACATCCCCAAAAAGTAAACCCTG
>JAITAI010000047.1 GCA_031284195.1 Treponema sp. | reverse complement strand
TTTTATCCTCAGCTTGATTCAGAGTATGATGATGACCCTCTAGAGCGGCTGAACATTCTTTCCATGCTTTCTCCCCAGGAAGGGTCTATAAATGATCCGGTCATGTTTATTCCCCGGTTTCGAGAAGTCCGCCTGGTTCCCTCCCTCAAGTATACCCTACGGGATCTGCTCATCTCCCTCAACGAGATTGAGGTGAGCGACGACAAGGCTCTTGACCCAAAACTCCTCCGGGCAGAACTCATGAACGTGGGGGTTGCGGAAATTGAGGGGCAGGCGGCTCTGGTCAAGGAAGGACAGGCCCTCATTGTGGAACTTTGTGAAACGATGAATAGTAAGATGAAGGGCTCCTATAGCGTGGATATGTCTGCCTTGACCCGTGAACTGAATCGGCTGCATACCTTTTATAAGACTCACCTTGAGTCCTTGGCGTCCCCTTCAGGAGAGGCCCCAGAAGCGACCTCGGATTCCGGGGCCCAACACACTGCTCCTGCTTCTGGGGAAAAGGTATCCCTTCTTTCCTATCATGCGGCTACCCGGGCAGAGGCTCTGCTCTTGCTGAAAAAAGGAGCCGAGTATTTTCAATTGCAGGAACCTAACAGTCCTATTCCCCATTTAATAGACCGGGCCCTGCGTTTCTCCGAGATGAGTTTTATTGAATTGCTTGAGGATATAGTTCCTGATGCCCTTTCGCGGGGACGGGATATTTTGGGTATTAAATCAGAATAACCAAAAAATAATATAGAAGACAAGGAGATGTAAAATGGCTTCAAATAGTAGTGGCCAAAAGTTTATTGCAAAAAACAGGGCGCCCCGGGTTCAGATCGAATATGACGTTGAACTGAACGGTGCAGAGAAAAAGGTCGATTTGCCTTTCGTTATGGGGGTTATGTCGGATCTTTCGGGTAAACCAGTGGAGCCTCTAGCCCGGGTGGAAGACCGGCAGCTACTGGAAATAAACAGCGAGAATTTTGACGACCGCCTCAAGGCGATTAAGCCGCGGGTAGCCTTCACGGTTCCCAATGTGATAGGCGGAGAGGGAAACATCCCTGTGGAAATGACCTTTGAAAGCATGGCGGATTTTTCCCCTGCAGCGGTTACTGCCAAGGTAGATGGACTCAAGCAGCTTATGGAAGCCCGGCAACAGCTTGCCAACCTCCTTTCGTATATGGACGGTAAGCAGGGAGCAGAGGATCTGCTCAACAAAATTCTTAAAGATCCTGCCCTGCTTAAGGCCCTGGCGCAAAAGGCGAAAGAAGCGGATGGTACCCCGGGCGCTGGTGACGTATCGGAAGAAACCACAAAATAATAAGGAAGGTATAGTATGGCAGATGTAGAAAGACAGGATCTTCTTAACCCTGAAACCCTGGTAATGTCCGATTTTGAAAGCCTGTTAAATCAGGAGTTTAAGCCTAAATCGGAAGAAGCCACTTCAGCGGTGCAGGGCGCGGTCAAAACCCTGGTAAGCCAGGCTCTGGAAAACACCGCCCTTATCTCTAACGATACGGTTAAAACCATCGAAGGGATCATTGCGGAACTGGATAAAAAACTTTCGGACCAGGTTAACCTCATCATCCACCATCCGGATTTTTCCCAGTTGGAAGGGGCCTGGCGGGGATTGGATTATCTGGTGAGCAATAGCACCACCGGGGATCGGTTGAAGATCCGGGTATTGAATATTTCCAAGGCGGAGATAGGTAAGGTAATCAAGCGGTTTAAGGGAACCGCCTGGGATCAAAGCCCCGTGTTTAAGAAATTCTACGAAGAAGAATACGGTACTGCCGGGGGTGAACCCTTCGGCGCCTTGATCGGCGATTTTTATTTCAATCAAACGCCGCCGGATATCGAGATATTGAAAGGTCTCGGTCAGATTGCTGCGGCTTCCCATATGCCCTTTATTTCCGCAGCAGACCCCACGATCCTGAATATTGATTCATGGCAGGAACTTGCCAACCCACGGGATATCGCCAAGATCTTTTCAACCCCTGAATACGCAGCGTGGCGTTCCTTCCGGGATTCTGACGACAGTCGGTATGTGGCCCTCTGTTTGCCCCGGGTTTTGAGCCGGACTCCTTATGGGGCTAAGAGCAACCCAGTGGAGGGATTTGGTTTTGAAGAGGATACCGGAGCGGGATCCAGCGATAAATACAACTGGATGAACGCGGCTTATACCATGGGGGTAAATATCAACCGTTCTTTCACGAATTACGGCTGGTGCGCTAATATCCGGGGAGTGGAATCCGGTGGTATGGTGGAAGGCCTTCCGACTCATACTTTCCCCACCGACGATGGCGGTGTGGCCATGAAATGTCCTACCGAAATCGCCATTACTGACCGCCGGGAAGCGGAGTTGTCAAAAAGTGGATTTTTGCCTCTGCTTCACTGGAAAAATACTGATTACGCGGTCTTCTTGGGGGGCCACACCGTGAATCATCCTCAGGAATACGATTCCCCGGAGGCTACTGCCAACGCCAGCCTCTCTGCGCGGCTTCCTTATATTTTTGCCACCAGTCGATTTGCCCATTACCTCAAGTGTATAGTCCGGGACAAAATCGGGTCCTTTAAGGAAAAAGAGGATATGCAGGTTTGGCTCTCCAATTGGATAGCCAATTATGTGACCGGAGACCCCAATGCCTCTGAAGAGATCAAGGCAAAGTACCCGCTGGCGGAAGCTAAGGTTGAAGTTGAGTCGGTGGAAGGACAGCCAGGGTATTACACCGCACGATTTTACCTCAAGCCCCATTATCAGCTTGAAGGGCTTACCGCTTCCCTGCGTCTGGTTACCAAGGTTCCCAGTGGATCATAAATTCAGGTTCTAAAACTGCAAATATGTTTTGCGGTTAAAAAATAATTATAGAGGTTATTATGGCGAGTGTTTATTTCTTACAGTTGGAAGGGATTGAAGGACAAGCTTCTGACAAGGCCCATGACAAATGGCTGGAACTTATTTCCTTTTCCCATGGCGCCACGCAGAATGTATCCATCCAGCGGAGCGGAGATGTAGCAGGGCGGGGGCAGTTTTTCCCCTTTACCTTTACTCACGCAGTGGACAAGGCGACACCGAAGCTTCAGCTTTACTGCATGAACGGTAACAAGATCGGAAAGGCCGTATTCGCTTACTGCCGGGTTATCTCAGGTACCCAGACCCCGGTGTATGAGATTACTTTGGAGAATCTTCGGGTCGCAAAAACCACGGTTAAGACGATTGAGACCGATTCTACGGCAGATCCCCTCTCCCAGCAGCCTATAGAAGAGGTGGAGTTGGTGGCTGGAAAAATCACCTGGAAGGTTACCCCCATCAAGCCCGACGGTTCTAAAGACGGGGCCATTGAGGCAGCGTACGACCAGATCGCTAATCACTAGGCAGCGGGTATAATGAACAGCGCTCTTCTTCAAGGAGTGCTGTTTTATCAAAAGCAGGGAGTAGATGGAAAGAGATAATAAAAATCATCGAGGTATCAGAAAAGAAGACATGTGGTATAAACCCTACGTGTTGAAAGCTTTAACTGATGATGAGCCTTATGAAAAAAAGGAGGTTTCTCAAAATGTTATAGCTGAAAAGCAAATAAAGGAAGCTATTTTTAAAAATTTGGAAATGCTTTTTTATTCCCGGTCTCATCCGTCCTTGGAGGAGCTCAAAGGGTATGAGGAGGTGGAAAATTCTGTATTAGGTTATGGGATTGTTGATTACTGCGGTAAAATCTGCAGTGATACTGAGCGGGAGATCCTCCTGGAACATATCGAAAAGAAGGTTCGGGACTTTGAACCCCGGCTTGCCCCGGATTCTATCAAAGTGGAATTTGCCAATGCGGACGCTGCCATGTGTTCCCTTCTGGAATTGCGTATCAGCGGTCTTATCAGCGTGGGGCAAATGAGCGAGGAGATGCTCTTTATTTCCCGGCTGGATATGGAAACAGGAAACGCAAGCCTGAGTTACGTGAGCTAAGGATTATTAATGGAACTCTTAGACTATTATCGTGATAATCTTACGTACTTAAGGAATTTAGCCGCGGAGTTTTCCGCAGAGTTTCCCAAGATTGCCGGCCGTTTGGGTCTGGGAGAATTTGAATGTGAGGACCCCTATATTGAACGCCTCTTGGAGGGGACCGCATTTTTATCCGCCCGGGTGGAAAAAAAACTTGACGAGGGATATGCTAATTTACTAGAATCGATTTTAAATTCTGTGGCCCCTAGTGTTCTCTATCCTATCCCCTCAGGGGCGGTTTTGGAACTGGCTTTGAATTACAGTAATGAAACTGTTCGTTCCGGGACCATCCTTCCAGCGGGGGCGATGGTGGATGCCTTTGTTCCTACCATCAATACCCCCTGCCGGTTTTCAACGCTAGAGGATATTACCCTTTCCCCCCTCACCGTAGAGGAGGGGGAATACATAACCCGGAACCTTTCGGATTTCGGCATCCGTAATCCCCAGGGCTTGGCAGGGCTTCGTATAAAACTCGCTTCCTCTGTAGGGGAAACCATACCCCGTTCCATTGAGCAATTAACCTTTTATATTAACATGGCAGAAGCAGATGCTTCCCTGCTCCTGCGTCAGATATTGCATGAAACAGTGAACCTCTATGTCCGTAATGGGGAGAAAGATCGATTTGTCCCCCTTTCCGGGATTTCTTTTGATATGCCCCTGGCGGCAGGGGTAAAGCTCCTTCCTGAACAGATCAAGGGTCATGTCTTGGGACTCAGGATGTTGCAAAATTTTTTGGCATATCCTGCTTTTTTTAAGTTTTTTACCCTGGGGAATCTTGGAGAGGCTTTTTCTACTCCCGCAAGAACCGTGGAATTGCTCTTGGTATTTAAGCGGCGGGAACCTTCTCTGGTTTCGATCAAGGGATCCTCTCTCAAGTTGAACTGTGTTCCTTCTTTAAATCTTTTTGCCAAACGATCCGACCGGGTCCTAATTGAGAAGGAAGCTTATGAATTTCATGTTATCCCTGATAAGTCTGCGCCCCAAAATTACGAAGTGGTACAGGTGCAGCGCCTTGAATTTTTTAATGAGCAAAACGAAACGCTTTTTTTTGCAGATAATTTTTATCAGGATAATCCCCTGGCGGAAAAGATCAAAAAGAATTTTTTCAGTCAGCATCGCCGCAAAAGTTTAGTGAATCCCCGTAATACTCGACGCAGTTCCTACGAGGGGACTGAGGTCTTTATTTCTTTTTCAGTCCAGGATAAAAAACAGGAAAAAACCTATCAATTTGCTGCGGAAACGCTCTGTACCAACCGGGATCTGTGCCTGCTTCTGGCAACAGAAACTCCCTTGAGTTCCCACAACCCCTCTCTCAGCGGGGCTGCTTTTATCGCCCGGCCCACCAGACCCGAATATTCCCTTTTTCAGCAGAGGGCGGTCTCGGATTTTTCAAAATTGAGCCATATTGTTTTTAATCTTTCCGCCCTGTTATGGCAGAACGGAAACTTTCCTCTGGAGGCTTTGCGGACCCTGCTTGGTTCCTATCGGATTCGAGCCGAAGAGGAAACGGAACGCCTTGTAGAGGGGATCATCGCTTTGGAAAGGGAGCCTATGGTCTTTCGTTTTATCAAAAAAGGGGCGGTTTTTTTTGAAGTGGGCTGGAAGCTTACGTTCACCCTTGATGAAACCGCTTATGTCGGCATGGGGTACTATATTTTCGGGAAGATCCTGGTTGAAATCTTAAAGTCCTTTACTTCGATCAATTCCCTTTTGGAGATTCATTTCTTTACCAAACAGTCAGGATGCATAGCAGTATGGAAAACCTTAGAAGACTGATCCGAACCTGGGAACAAAATCTCCGCCGGGGCATAGCTGCTCCTGACTTTTGGGGCTTGGTACGGAAACTGGAAAAAAGCGATCTTTCAAAGCCCCGTTTGGGTTACGCCAAACACCCCTCAGAGGAAAACATCCGCTTTGGTCAGGTACCCTATCTTCACTTTCCTGCAAGCGATATTGCCGAAATTATCGAAGGAAAAAAAACAGATGTTGACGCAGTGCTCTTTACCTATTTTTTCGGCCTTCTGGGGGTGAACGGACCCATGCCCCTGGAGTTTACCAATTATGTATATCAACGTTCCCATAGCCATTATGACCAAACCTGGCGGCGTTTTCTGGATATCATCCATCACCGGATGCATGTTTTTTATTACCGGGCCTTTGCCCAGAATGAACAGAGTATCAGTTTTGACCGCCCAAAGGATGATCCGGTGCGGGATATTATCAGAAGTCTTACAGGGCTGCCCGTGGAGATGGGTTTCAATCCGGTTTTGGAAACCCTCTCCCTTTCTTATGCGTCAAATTTTTCTTTTATGGTGAGGAACCGGAACGGTCTAGAAGATATCCTGCGGCGTATGCTCAAGACCAAGGTAAAGGTGAGAGATTTTGTCATCATTCCCTATGACCTCGAACCAGAGGACTACGCGATCCTGGGGAATTCAAAAAACGCGACTCTGGGGGTTAATCTGCAGATCGGACGGAGTTGTCTCTGCGCTACCCGCCGGTTTGAAATAGAGATTGGTCCCATCAACTTTGATACCTATCAGGTTTTGATGACTCCCTCAAGCGGCTTTGAACTGCTGTGGCGGACGATCAACCTCTACCTGAACCGGCCCTTGGATTACGCCTTTGTGGTTCACCTTGCCAGGGGCGTTCCCCCGGCGCGGCTGGGCTTTGACTGGACCCAGGCCAACGCCGATGCAGTCCAGTTGGGATATACCTGCTGGCTTGGCAGCCCTGACAGGGAATTGGAACTGAGAATCGACGTTTCCCGGTTTGCCCGGATGAAACATGAAAGAGATATGGAAAAAACAGCATAAAGCAGAAAAGAAACGGAGGAACTTATGAGTAAACTGAAACGGATTCAGCTTTTTTCAAAACTGGATGAAAGGGCGTATAAGGCAATTGAAAGCGCCACGATTCTCTGCAAAACCCGGGGTAATCCGTATATCGAATTGACCCACTGGGTAAACCAGATTCTCCTTTCGGAAAATACCGATTGGCACGAAGCCCTGCGTTTTTTTGCCTTGGATGAGGCGAAGTTATCCAAAGACATGATCGCCGCGATGGATGCCCTGCCCCGGGGGGCTTCTTCTATCTCGGACTTTTCCAACACCATAGAACTGGTGATCAAGGAAGCTTGGATGATCGCCTCCTTGGTGTTTAAGGAGGGGGCCATCCGTACAGGGCATCTCCTGGTCGCCATCAAGCAGACCCCGGAGTTCGCCCGGCAGATCCATGACATGAGCGGCGAATTTGTGAAGATCAACGGGGATATGCTGGCGGAAAAATTTCAGGATATCGTGAGGAATTCCGGGGAGACCTCCACGGCGGTGTCTGCGGAGGAAAGCGGGGCCACGGGCCAGGCCGGGGCCCTGATGGGCAGCGCCGCCATGGGGAGCGCCGAATCCCTGCGGCTCTATACCACGGACATGACCGCCGCTGCGGCCTCCGGCAAGAGCGACCCCATTGTGGGGCGGGACAGCGAGATCCGCAAGGTC
>JAITAI010000205.1 GCA_031284195.1 Treponema sp. | reverse complement strand
TCCAATCCTAGGGGATGGTCTGTCCATAATACGCTCCAGGGCCATGTTTTCGTTCCCAATGTTTACGGATGATATGGTCTGGGAGGGGTTCTGCCGATGGATTAAGGGTCAAGGTGAGTAAGGCCATCTTGCAGATCTCCTCCAGCACTGCGGCGTGATAGACCGATTGGGCAGCGTCCTTGCCCCAGGTAAAAGGTCCGTGTCCTGCCACCAGCACCATAGCACTATGGGCCGGATCGAGCTTGTTTTTCTGGAACGTCTCTACAATGAGTTTGCCTGTTTCCAGTTCATAGTCCTGTTGTACCACTTTTTCGTTCATGACCTCGGTACAAGGAATCGGCTTCGCCCCATGATCCGCATGGGTAGTTCCAAAAACCGGAACCGGTTTCCGGGCTTGCGCCCACGCCACCCCATAGGTCGAGTGGGTATGGGTAATACCCCGTATACCTGAGAATTCCCGGTACAAAACCCGATGCGTATTGGTGTCCGATGACGGCCGATAAATGCTGTCAACGATGTGGCCGTCCAAGTCAACCAGTACCATGGTTTCAGGGCGTAATAAGGCATACTCAATTCCTGAGGGCTTGATCGCAAAAATACCCTGGTCTGGATCAAAGGCAGATACATTGCCCCAGGTATAGATAGCCAAATTCCGCCGGGGAATTTCCTGATTTGCCTCAAATGCCTGTTCTCGTAAAGTTTTATATCTATCCATGGTAAAGCCCCTTATACTACCGTCCTGACCAATAGGCTTCGTTCCAGCGCAGTTCATCTTGCAATCTGACCGGTTTTGTTTCTCTATCGATAAGGACCAATTCAATACCCATCATCTCTGCCCAATCCCGAAAATAGTCCACCCTAAGGGCGCTGGTGTATACCGAATGGTGGGCTCCTCCAGCACGAATCCAGGATTCAGCGGCATCCTGCATGGTGGGATACGGTTTCCAGAGCGCCCGGGCTACCGGAAGTTTGGGCATGGAATGTTCAATGGCCAGGGTTTCTATTTCATTAAGGATCATTCTGAACCGATCCCCCATATCCACCAGGGTAGCTAATACCGCAGGCCCTGGCGCGGCATCAAATACCAGCCGGGCAGGATCGGCCTTGCCACCGATTCCCAGCGGGTGTACTTCAATCCTAGGCTTCCCCGCAGCTATGGAGGGACATACCTCCAGCATGTGGGCCCCCAAGGCCGCTTCCCGGCCCGGCTCAAAATGGTAGGTATAATCTTCCATAAACGACACACCCCCAGGAAGTCCAGAAGCCATAACCTTGGCGGCCCGGACCAGCATTGCCTGTTTCCAATCTCCTTCAGCGCCGAAGCCGTAACCCTTTTCCATAAGCCGCTGGCAGGCCAGGCCGGGAAGCTGGGGAAGGCCGTGAAGATCCTGAAAAGTAGTGGTAAAGGCTCCGGCGTGTTCCGCTTCCAGCATGGCGGTAAGGGCAATCTCTATTTTTGCCTGTTCCATCATGGCGATCCGTTCTTTCCCAGGGTTACGCAATGCTGGTGGAATCTCATAAGTGGCTTCATATTCCTTGATACGGTTTTCCGCGTCCTCGGGGCTCACCGCTTTGAAGCGTTCCGCCATATCCCCGATCCCCCAGGTGTTGACCTGCCAGCCGAATTTGATCTGGGCCTCCACCTTGTCCCCTTCGGTTACCGCTACTTCCCGCATATTGTCTCCCAGACGCAGGACTACGGAACGCTCCCCGTCCAGCCGGGCAGCAGCGGCCCGCATCCACACCGCGATACGGCAACGGACATCCCGGTCCTGCCAAAACCCGGCGACCACCTTGCGGGACAGGCGCATCCTGGCGTAGATATAGCCGTGTTCCCGGTCCCCATGAGCGGACTGGTTCAGGTTCATAAAATCCATATCTATAGAGGCCCAGGGTACGTCCCGGTTGAACTGGGTATGGAGATGGAGCAGCGGTTTTTTATTGATCCCCAAGCCGCCTATCCACATCTTGGAAGGGGAAAAAGTATGCATCCAGGTAATGACGCCGGCACAGAACGGCGAGGCATTGGCTTCCTCAAAAATTTTCCGTATACCCTCAGGGGATTTCGCCACCGGCTTGAGGACCACCCTGCCGGGAATGACCGGGTCCCGGTCAAATGCCTCTGCCATGATCTGAGCGTGTTCCGCCACCTGTTTCAAGGTTTCTTCACCGTAAAGATCCTGGCTGCCCGCAATAAACCAAAATGCAAATTGTTTAAGGTCACACATGATTAACACCTCACGATCAAAATAAATCAACGTTGTTTGGAAACTTCAGGTTCCGTCGAACCCAAGGTTCGCCCCATTTTGCTCAAAATACTACATAAATTTCGCAGCCAACGAACCAGGGGTTCGTTGGCGAGTAATTGCGATGTGAAACAGACGTAAGTCCGCCGGTCCCAGACGTAAGTCCGCAGCAACCAACCGGGTTGCCGAACACGTCTTTTGAACACCATTATTGCAGGCACTCCACTGCGGCCCGTTCTATGGGGATTCCCGCCTTGTACTGTTCCATAAAATCCGCAAAGCCCTGCCGATCTTTGGCATCCGGTTCCACCACTTCCCCAGCGGCATGGACAAATACCTTGTTTCTGAGAAAATCTTCCAGGGTTTCGGCTGCCTCCTTTTGTACCAAATAGGCAGCGAGGAGAGCCATACCCCAGGGCCCCCCCTCTCCAGCGCTTTCCATAACCGCCACCGGCACGTTCAAAGCCGACGCCAGAAGGCACTGTCCCACACCCTTGGTCTTGAACAAGCCGCCATGCCCTAAAAGCCGGTCCAGCCTTATCCCTTCCTTTTCAGTCAAAATATCCATGCCGATTTTCAAGGTTGCCATGGTTGAGTACAGGATGACCCGCATGAAATTTGCCAAGCTCAAGCTGCTGTCCGGCGTCCTGACAAAGAGGGGCCGACCCTGTTCTACGGTGGTAATGGGCTCACCACCGTAATAGTTGTACGAGAGGAGGCCCCCTCCATCGGCTTCACCCTCCAGGGCTTTACGGTACAGGGCATCGTAGAGCGCGGGTTTTTTCACCGGCGTACCGAAGACTTGAAGCACCTCGTTAAACAGCCGAACCCATGCGTCCAGATCGCTGGTACAATTATTACAGTGAACCATGGCCACCGGCTTCCCCGAAGGGGTGGTAACCATGTCGATCTCAGGGTAGACCCCGGACAGGGCCTTTTCCAGAACCACCATGGCAAAGATCGAAGTTCCTGCCGAAACAGTACCGGTCCGTTCCGCCACGCTGTTTGTGGCGGTCATGCCCGTTCCCGCGTCCCCTTCAGGCGGGCAGAGGGGAATCCCTGCAGGTAGGTTCCCCGCAGGATCGAGGAGCCTTGCCCCCTCTACGCTCAATATCCCGGCCTTTTCTCCTGCCCTCAAAACGTGGGGCAGCATATCCTGGAGCCTCAAACTAAACCCCGCCTCACGGGCCAGAACGTCAAACTGGTCCATCATCCCCTGATGAAAGGTTTGTGTCCTTGAGTCAATGGGAAACATGCCAGAGGCATCCCCTATACCAAGAACCTTTTCCCCGGAGAGCTTCCAGTGTACGTATCCCGCTAGGGTGGTTAAAAAGGCGATGTCCTTGACATGGCCTTCCTTGTCCAGGATCGCCTGATACAGATGGGCAATGCTCCAGCGCTGGGGAATATTAAAATGAAATTGTTCACTTAAAATTCCAGCGGCTTTTTCCGTAGTGGTATTCCTCCAGGTCCGGAAGGGAGCGAGCAAAGTACCTTTTTTATCAAAAGCAAGATAACCGTGCATCATAGCGGAAATACCGATAGCCCCTAATTGGGTAAGCGGAACGCCGTAACAGCTCTTCACCTCACCGGATAAGCCCTGAAAGCTGGCCTGTATACCCTTCCACAGATCCTCCAAATGATAGGTCCATATCCCATCTTCCAGCCTGTTTTCCCAGTCATAAGTGCCTGATGCCAGGGGCGAGAAATCTTCTCCCATGAGCACGGCCTTGATCCGGGTAGAACCAAGTTCAATACCAAGAAAAGTTCTCCCCTTACTCAGGGTTTCTTTTGTAGGGTGATCCATTACTACCTCCGTTCATTTTGTGTTCCGCCTTTTAGAATATAGGTCAAAAGCCACTGCCGCCAGCAGCACAAAGCCTTTAATCGCCTGCTGCCAGTCGGTACTGACCCCCAGGATGGACATGCCGTTGTTCAAAATGCCGATAAAAAGGCCCCCTACCACTGCCCCGATAATGGTCCCTATACCGCCGGATACTGCTGACCCCCCTACATAACAGGCAGCGATGGCGTCCATTTCAAAGTTTTGACCGGCCTTTGGCGTGGCCGCATTAAGCCGGGCGGCAAAAACCAGGGCGGCTATGGAGGCAAGGACCGCCATATTGGTGTATATCCAGAACATCACCCATTCGGTTTTGACCCCTGAAAGTTTCGCCGCCTTGGCATTACCCCCCAGGGCATAAATATGCCGGCCTTGAACCGTCCTTGAGGCAACGAACTGATACCCTACGATAAGAACCCCTAAGACAATCAAAATATTCGGCAAGCCCCGGTAAAGGGCAAATACAACCGTAAAGGCCATGAGCACTGCCGCAATGGCCGCCAGCTTGGTTATCCAAATGCCTTTTGGCAACAAATCAAAGTTATACTCTTGCTGCTTTTTGCGTTTGTGTATCTCGTTTACGATGATGAATACGACGATCCCTATCCCTATGACCATGGTAACAAGATGGAAGTTCGTTTTGCCTATGGCAAGACCTCCCAGGGGATCCGGGATATAACCAGAGGCTATCACCTGGAATTCCTTGGGAAAGGGCGCCTTGGTCTGTCCCTGCATAATAACCTGCCCGAGGCCCCGGAACATCAACATTCCCGCCAAGGTTGCGATAAAGGGAGGAACCCGCACAAAGGCAATCCAGAAACCCTGCCACATGCCGATTGCCCCTCCGATGAGGAGCGCCACGAACATGGCCAAAAAGGGATTCAGGTGCATATCCACAATCATCACCCCGCATATTGCCCCTACGAAGCAGACAACAGAACCCACTGAAAGGTCCACATTACCGGTAAGGGTACAAAGCAGCATCCCTACTGCAAGGATGAGGACGTAACTGTTCTGTAACACCAGGTTCGTGAGGTTCACCGGCCGGAAGAAAATACCATTGGTCAGGATACCGAAGAAAATCATTGCCACCGCCAAGGCGATAACCATGCCGTATTGCCTTGAATTCTTTCTTAACAGTGCAAATAAGCTATTCATTGTATCTCCTTAATTGGACAGAATATGCCCCATGATCTCTTCCTGGGTTGCGGTTTTGCCTTCCAGTTCAGCGGTAATCCGGCCCTCGCTCATCACGTAAATCCGGTCGCTCATGCCAATAATCTCCGGCATCTCGCTGGATATAAGCACGCAAGCTATACCCTGGGCGGCCAAATTATTGATGATCGTGTAGATCTCATGTTTAGCCCCCACGTCGATACCCCGGGTCGGTTCATCCAGAATGAGGATCCGGGGATCCGAGAAGAGACACTTGGCCAACACTACCTTTTGCTGGTTGCCTCCGGAAAGGTTCCCGGCAAGCTGCAAAATTGAAGGGGTTTTGGTATTGAGTTTTCTACGGTAATCCTCTGCTGCCAGGATCTCCTCATGTTCATTAATAACGCTGCCCCGGGCGATTTTTTTCAGCTTAGCCAAGGTGGTATTTTCCTTAATGGTCCCAATCAGCACCAGGCCGAATTCCTTCCGGTCTTCGGTTACATAGGCCAGACCCTGCTCAATCGCCTTGGGAATCGAATTGAGGTTCACTTCTTTGCCCTGGATAAAGGTTTGACCGCTGATATGTACGCCGTAATACCTGCCGAAAATGCTGGTGGCCCATTCAGTACGCCCCGCGCCCACGAGACCGGCCAGCCCCACCACTTCCCCAGCCCGCAGGATCATATTCACCTGGTCGAGCTTTTTCCGCTCAGGATTGTCCGGGTTATAAACCGTCCAGTTCCGCACCTCAAAAACTACATCCCCTATGGGGTTGTTCCGTTTGGGGAAACGATCGGTGATTTCCCGGCCCACCATGCCCTTGATAATCCGGTCTTCGCTGATAGACGCCTTACCGTTGGCGTCCCGTTCCACCTGCAGGGTTTCAATGGTTTTGCCATCCCGCAAGATGGTGATGTGGTCCGCTACTGCTGCCACTTCGTTGAGTTTATGGGAAATCAGCACCGATGAAATGTGGTGCTGGTCTCGAAGCTCCCTCAAAATCTGGAGCAAATGTTCGCTGTCATTTTCGTTGAGCGCCGAGGTGGGCTCGTCCAGGATCAGGATTTTCGCATCCTTTGCCAGGGCCTTGGCGATTTCTACCAGTTGCTGCTTGCCCACTCCCAGCTTGTTCACCGGCATATTGGGGTTTTCATGCAAGCCCAATTTCCGCATATATATAAGGGCATCATCCCGGGTCTTATCCCAGTTGATAATGTGGTACTTCGCCCGCTCGTCCCCCAGAAAAATATTTTCCGCTATGGAAAGATAGGGACTGAGGGCTAATTCCTGATGGATAATCACGATGCCGGTCTTTTCACTTTGTTTGATGTTAGCAAAGGTGCACGGTTTGCCTTCAAACACGATATCCCCCTCGTAAGTGCCGTGAGGATATACCCCGGACAGGACCTTCATCAGGGTTGATTTTCCCGCGCCGTTTTCTCCCACCAGGGCATGTATTTCCCGCTGTTTTACCTGGAGATTAACCTTGTCCAGGGCCACGACTCCGGGAAAGGTCTTAGTAATATTCTTCATTTCAAGCAAAGCAGCTTGATTAGACATACAAAGGCTCCTTAATTAATAGAAGCTCTTTCAAAGGTGAAATTTTAAAAGAGCTTCTATAATAAAGTAAAGCATCAATAACTGAACTGGTTCCAAAATCAATGGCCCAGCCTTTAGATCCGATGGAACCGGCCTTTGCAATTTCCCGGGGTTTTCAGCCATCCCCTTGAGGCATTGCAAAACCGCGTTTTTTAAAGCAGCGGTTCCTCAACCATAATCCTACCGGATACCGGATTTGGAACCATCTGAGGCCCCTTACAGGCCAAGCTCTGCGGCGCTATGATACCCGGTATCAAGCACGGCTGCCTTGAGATTATCTTTGGTAACAATAACCGAGTCAAGCAGCAGAGATGGAACGATCTTGACCCCGTTGTTGTAGCTCTTGGTGTCCAGGCCCGTAGGGGTCTTACCCTGCATGAGGGTATCCACCAAGGTAACCGTAGCGGCGCCGAGGGAACGAGTGTCTTTCAGCACAGTGGCGTACTGCTCACCGGCAAGAATGGACTTACAGGAAGCAACGATACAATCCTGGCCGCCCACTATGGGAAGGGGTTTGCCGGGGGCGCTGCCGTAACCGACGGCTTTGCAGGCTTCAAGGCACGAGAGGCTTATCGGGTCATAGGGAGAGAGAATACCGTTCAGCACCACATCCCCTGAGTAGTATGCGGAAAGCAGGTTCTCCATGCGCTTTTGGGCTTCTGCTGCATCCCACCGTAAGGTACCGATTACCGCCCGGTCTATCTGTCCGGAAGGTACTGTAAGCGCTCCCTTGTCGAAATAGGGTTTCAGCTTGTCCATTGCGCCTTGATAGAAGCCGACCGAGTTATTGTCGTCTGGAGAACCGGCAAACAATTCGACAATCACCGGTTTTGCGGCAGTGGCTTGATCCAGCTTGAGGCCGGTAATCAGAATATCTCCCATCTGTCCGCCAACTTTGTAGTTGTCGAAAGACACGTAGTAGTCCACATTAGGGGACTGCATGAGCAGCCGGTCATAGGAGATGACGGGAATTTTAGCCGCAGCGGCATTGGCGAGCTGGTTGGAAAGAGCCGAACCGTCGATGGACGCGATGACTAGAACTTTGACGCCCTTGGTGATCATGTCGTCAATCTGGCGGGATTGGGTGGGGATGTCGTCATCCGAATACTGGAGGTCTACGGTGTACCCCAATTTTTCCAGCCCTTCCTTGACCGCGTTGCCGTCTTTAATCCATCGCTCCTCCGACCGGGTGGGCATCACCACACCGATTAAGCCTTTTCCGGCTCTGCTTTGACTTTGGCTCTGGCCGCCACCGCTTGCGAAGACCGTTCCCGTTCCGGCAAGCAGGACCAAAGCCGTCATGAGAACCCTGTGCATACACTTCATTTTCTTCCTCCACTTAACATAGTACGTGAACATTTACATTGCGTGTTCGTTCACGTTAGGTTTACGAAGATAGTGTATAATGGGAATTTCCGGCTGTCAACAAAAATTTTCAACA
>JAITAI010000185.1 GCA_031284195.1 Treponema sp. | reverse complement strand
AGTTCCCCTTTGAGGAGTTTGAAAACGAATTCGGCACACGCAAAGGCCAGAGCACTTCCCCTTACGGCTCATGCTCTGGCGGACGGTCGGATACCGTTCCCTCAGACGAGTCCAAAAGGCTTCCGCGCCATACCGCGCTCCCCGGTCCGCATGGAATAGCAACCCCTCCGGCCATTTCCAGGGCGGGGATGGCCGTATGCTCGCTCCCCAGGTCCGCGCTTACGGCCCAGCTAAGACTTTCCGGTCATACCGGTCTACCACCACCGTCAGGTACACCCACCGGCCTGTGGTACCCAGATACGGTATGTCCGACACCCAGTTCTGTCCACCTCCTTCAGCGGGGGGAAAGGATATTTTGGCAGCCCAGCACGGTATGCCGGGAATCGGTTGTCCAGATGCATGGTTTCCTCCAGCGGACGTTTACACCGTTCTCCCGCTTCAAACGGCCTCCGTTCTTCCGGTTTATCCGCTTCCCGTACACTGGGACTCTCGTATCGGCGATGGTGCTTCAGCACGATTTCCCGAATGAGGACTGTCAGTTCAGCATCCGCCGTACTCCGCCGTTCGGATACTCCCTACCTTACCCCACCGATACTAAGCGCTACGACTTACCCCCAAAAGTCCGGCCATCTCCCTGACGGTGTACCGGTGCCCGCATGAACCCATACGCCGCCACGGGGGGGCTCCCTGGGCGAAGCTGACCGCCGCTTTTGTGAGCATTTCATTCGCCCTCCCTAACGCCTTACCCGCGTTCCATAGCCAGACCAGTTCCTGATCCCGGGGCCGTCTGTGTCCGGGAAACGGCGGCAATACGGTGTCGTTGATACCCCAATCCCGGGCGACTTGGATAATCGGCTTTTCCCGTTTCTCCGCCAGGGCTACTGCCTCGGCTTTGCATTCTTTCGTCTATACACATCGTTTTTTGTTGGGGTAAAATCCAGATCACGGCGGCAGTGAAGCAGGAAGCTTTCTTGGTACTCATGGATAAGCCCCTTTTGGCCTTCGCTTTATCTTTCAGCGGTAAGTCTTGCCTTATTTAGGGCACATTTTCAATGAGGCAACACGCTCCCTTGAGTTTAGAGCGTGGTATAGAGTATAGTGAACCCTATGAATAAGGCGCTAGAAAACCTTAAGACCAGAGGACTTTTTCAGCAATGTACTGACACCGAAGGGCTTTCCCGTTTGATGGATGAGGGGCCGCTTACCTTTTACGTGGGTTGTGACCCTACGGGACCGAGCCTCCACATCGGCCACATGGTGCCTTTCTTCGCCTACCGGCATCTCCGGGAAGCAGGGCATAAGGGGATTGCCCTCATCGGCGGGGGAACCGCTCGGATTGGCGACCCTTCGGGAAAGACCGAGATGCGCCGGCTGCTGAGTTACGGCCAGCTTGATGCCCATGCAGCTTCCATTACAACCCAACTGCACCGTTTCCTTGGTTTTGATGGAGAAGGGGCCCGATGGGCCAATAACAAAGATTGGCTTGCGGGTCTTAACTACATTGATTTTCTCCGGGAAATCGGGAGTCATTTCTCAGTCAACCGGATGCTTAGCTTTGAAGCCTACAAGATGCGGATGGAGACAGGGCTTTCTTTTATCGAATTTAATTATCAGCTCTTACAAAGTTATGATTTTTTGGAACTCTACCGCCGGTACGGGTGCCGTTTGCAGATTGGCGGTGATGATCAGTGGGGTAATATCGTAGCCGGTCTTGAACTGATCCGCCGTATTGAGGGGATTCCTGTCTACGGTATGACCTTTCCCTTAGTAACCACTGCGGATGGTAAGAAGATGGGCAAAACCGAACAAGGGGCGATCTTCCTGGACAGCGCTATCACGAGTCCCTATACTTTTTTCCAATATTGGCGGAATGTGCAGGACCCGGATATCCGCCGTTTCCTCCTGATGTTTACGTTCCTTCCCGTAGCAGAATGTGAGACCCTCACCGGGTCTGGTAAGAATCCTAACGAGGCCAAGGAACGGCTGGCTTGGGAAGTTACTGCCTTGATTCACGGTAAAGAAGCCGCGGATCAGGCTATGGCAGGAGCCCGGGCTGCTTTTGGCGGTTCTGGAGGAGATACTGCTGCCATACCCCAGGTGCAGATGCCGCAGCAGAAGTTTGAGGCTGGTTACAACGTGGTAGATCTCTTTACCGATGCAGGGCTCGTTCCTACCAAAAGTGAAGCCCGGCGACTGGTACAACAGGGAGGGGCCTTTGTGGGTACATCGGATAAGCTGCAAGGGTTTACCGATATAAGCGCCTTGATCACCTTGGACCACTTTTCAGGGGAAGGAGAACTGGTGTTACGGGCTGGAAAGAAACGGTACTGCCGGGTCATAGCCACCTAATCCGCTTTCCTTTCCTGATTCAAGGAAGAAGAAATGCAGGGGGACTAATCCCCCTGCACCGCCGGTAGGACGTTATGCTGAACGGTTCCAGCCTGCCACATCTCCCCGGGTCATATTCGGTACAAAACCGAAGTTCCTAATCCGCCCTTCCATACAAAACCGGCATTCCGCAGCTTCGTCTCCAGTACAGATTTTGTTATCGTACAGGGCATAGAGCTTCCGTACCTCCTTAGGGGATAGGTTGGGCATCACCACATTGGCCCCAGCCATGAGACCCTTCTCCCTGCCTTGGGGCGCGATGGTCCCCAAGGCCGTAGTTGCTGGAATGAGCGCCTTTGGTAAGAGGAGCCGCGTCAAGGCTACCATCTTGAGGGTTAATTCCAAGGTTCCTCCGGGATAGCCGCCGAAAGGGGTATCTGCCTGAGGAATGAACGGCCCGATACCCACCATGTGCGGTTCCAGGGCCTGCAAAAAA
Source organism: Treponema sp. (assembly GCA_031284195.1). Classification (GTDB taxonomy): domain Bacteria; phylum Spirochaetota; class Spirochaetia; order Treponematales; family Breznakiellaceae; genus JAIRLU01. Next base: position 6,943 of record JAITAI010000185.1, on the reverse strand, counting down.
CGGAGATCCTCCAAGAGGTTTTCAGGAGTCTGGAAAGGGGTTCCCACCATAAAACCTGCCCCTACCTGGTAGCCGATATCCTTGAGCGTAAAGAGACAATCCTTTCGTTCTGTAAGGCTCATAGCGGCAGGGTGTAGTTTGCGGTAGTGGGCGTCATTGGCGGTTTCGTGCCGTAGGAGATACCGGTTGGCACCGGCCTGGAAAAACGCCTCGTAACTCTTCCGGCTTCGCTCTCCGATTGAAAGGGTAATGGCATGATCCGGATATTCCTTACGAATAGCCTCTACCACTTCGAGAACCCGCTGGTCGGTAAACCAGGGGTCTTCCCCGCCTTGCAGCACAAAAGTCTTGAACCCCAGCATATCCCCGACCCGGCAGCTCTGGAGAATCTGTTCCAGGGAAAGCCGGTACCGTTTGACCTGATGATTACTGCAGCGGATACCGCAGTAATAGCAATCATTTTTACAATAGTTGGTAAATTCCACCAGTCCCCGGAAATAAACCTCCCGGCCGTAATAGGTTTCTCGCTGCCGCCGTGCAGCGGCAAACAGGGCTTCCCATTCCTGGGGATCATCGGTGGTAATGAGCCGTAAGAGTTCGACATCTTGGTTGAGGGCAAAATCAGGCATAGCCACCTCCCTTATTATAGTAAGCATACCGAGACCGTTTCAAAAGCAAGGCTTTGAAATCATCGCAAAAACTAAGAGAAAACTTAGATAAAAAAGTCCCGGCCACCCTGGCGGATCTTTTCTACGTTTTGTTCGGTCAGCGCCCGAATCTTGGCATTATTGATCCCGGGAATCTCCCGGGTAATAGCCAGCGCAGCCTTTTCTTTGAACACCGGATCCCCGTAATCCATGGCGAACTCGCATAGGGTAGTCAAGGCATTGGGAAGACAGACGTTTTTGATCTGTCCTGATTTGGCAAGGCTCATAAACCGGTCTCCGGTCCGGCCTTTCCGGTAACAGGCAGTACAAAAACTGGGGATGAACTCGTCGTCCATGAGTTCTGAGATGATGGACAGGGCGCTCCGGTCGTCGTTTATCACAAACTGGGGATTGACGACTTCTTCGTGCAGCTTCTGTTTCATATAACCCCCTACCTCGGTACTGGAACCGGCGCTGATCTGAGAAATCCCCAGGCGCAGCAGCTTTTTCCGCATCTCATGGCTTTCCCGGGTGGAAAGGATCATCCCGGTAAAGGGGACCGCCAAGCGGATAATGGCCACCAGCTTGGTAAAGGTCTTGTCGTCCACCAGATAGGGAAAATCTTTCATCCGCATCCCCGCAGCCGGACAGATCCGGGGAACCGAGATGGTGTGAAAGCCCACCCCAAACCGTGCTTCCAGATGTTCATTATGGATCATAAGGCCCAGAACCTCGAAATAGGGGTCTGCCAGGCCGAAGAGTACTCCTCCGCCTACATCATCAATACCCCCTTCCTGGGCCCGGTCAAAGGCCGTGAGATGATACCCGAAATCCCGTTTAGGCCCGGCCAGATGGACCTTTTCATAGGTCGGCTGATGGTAAGTTTCCTGGAAGAGAATGTAGGTGCCAATGCCGACTTCTTTCAACTTCCGGTAGTTTTCCACTGTAGTGGCTGCGATGTTGACGTTGATCCGCCGAATCTCCCCGTTCTCAAACTTCATGGCGTAGATGGTGTGCATGCACTCCAGAATATAGTCGATGGGACATTCCTTATCGTGTTCCCCTGCTTCCATGGCAATCCGCTTATGCCCCATGGCTTCCAGAAGTCTGACCTCTTCCCGGATTTCATCCATGGTGAGTTTGCGCCGGTCAAACTTATGGCCACAGTTGTAATTGCAATAGGCGCAGCGGTTCACACAATAGTCGCTTACATATAGGGGGGCGAACAGGACGATGCGGTTGCCGTAGATCCGCTGTTTGATCTTTCCCGCGATACTAAAGATCCGCTCGAGGTGGGCCGGATTATCATGCACCAGGAGGGCTGCGATTTCCCGGTGATTCAAGCCCTCAAAACGCTCCGCCTTATCCAGGTAGACGCTGATGGTCTGGTCATCCGTATGCGCGGCCTCTGCCAAAAGTCCTTCGATGTAGGCTTGGTCGATAAAAATATCCTCTGGTTTTACCCGGGATTTCAGGGAAGTCTTTTCTGCAGTCATCTTAGCCCTCCTCTTGTTCGCTTTTCAGCATACCAGACACCGCGGTTTTTACCGTTACATGGGGAAGGTTACCGAGCTTTCCGGTGAGGGCGTTAATCGCATCCAGTTCCCCTAAGAGGGTAAGGGAGATCACCGCCATGTCTTCTTCATCAAAAGGAATACCCATCCGTCCTTTCACAATTTCCTTGTACAAGGAAACGGTCTCGTTAAAAGCTTTTTGGCTGAGTTGGGGTTTTTCCAAAATCGCGCCAATTACCGCAATTCGTCTCATGTGTTCCTCTCCTTAGATGATCCAGATCAGGCAAAAAAAAGCTCTCAGGTATAGCCTGAGAGCATGATAACGTACACAGTATCGTTCTCTGCCCTCACCGAATCAGAACGAATCTTGATTCATAAGGTATATATAAACCAGGTAGGGTCCCACTCTAGAAAGAAATTATGGTCTTCTCTCCTCTACGATGGATTCTCCACTTGTATTTAGGGTAACACATCCCCCAAAAAATTGCAAGCCCGCCAGCGGGTTTAACACCTCGCGGTACGGCAATGGTGATACAGGGTCCAAGCGCCCATTACCTCAAGATTCCGCATGGTTCGGGACAATTCCCGCACGGCTCGGGGTTAGCCCCGCATGATGTAAGAACGAAGGGACGTACGCTGTATCCCCCAAACTCCTCTGTCCCTCATAACGCCCACTGCAGGCGCCTCTTGCTTGGGGTCTTTGCCGCTTTGGAACTCCCAGGGGCCTGTAAAAAGCTGACTAAGGTACTTCAGGCAGAGCGGCTTGAACTCAGGTTAAAACAGCGCAGGATATAAGCCCTTGGCAAGTTTCTCCACCGTATAAAGCAAGACGGTTTCCCGGTAAAACACTTTCTAACTCAATCATCACAAAGCGGTTGTTCTTCACCGCATCAAGCTGGGCGAGCATGTCATTACCTTTGATTTCAGCCATTTTTACTGCTACCGAAGAGGCATTGTAGTCATGAATAATGATGACTTGCGGATTACGGGCAAGCACCGCTTCATAACTCACCGTAATCCAGGCCTTTTCCGTGAGATTGTCAAAAATATTCCTGCCTCCGGCTTGACCTATCAACAGGGTTTCAAAGTTACTGCCGCTGCAGGTAAACACCCCATCGTTTCTACTGTCGTATACCAGGACGCTCACCGGACCTTGTCCGGCAATTTTATCTTGTACAGCCTTGATTCGGGCCTGCTGATCCGTAATATACGTTGTGGCCCGTGCTTCAACCCCGAAGATTTTACCGATGTCCCGGATCTCCCCTGGTAAGCTGTTTTGATCTGGTTCTGGTGGTGCCCCTCACGGTATTTGCCAGAGGGATTTTGTTGGGAAGTAAAATCCCGGAAGCATAACCTGTGTTTATTCTGTATTTTACTAGCAGCCTGTGGGACTACAGATAAATGAAGAACTTCAAGGTAAGCCCCAGGGTTCTTCATTACTCCCTTCAATAGTAACAGCCTTTACAAGGCGACCAAAACGCTAGATGCGATGGACAAAGGTTATATCTTATAAATCCAGTCGTCGGTAACAGTCTTTAAAAAGTGAATAGTCCGTTCTTTCCGGGGATGCACAAAAATGTCCTCTGGAGTACCTTCTTCCACCACCAAGCCTTCATCTATAAAAACCACATGACCGGCAATCTTCCGCACAAAATTCATCTCATGAGAAACAATCAGCATGGTCTGTCCCTGGTCGGCAAGTTGTTTGATAACCGCCAGCACTTCCCCCACCCATTCCGGGTCCAAGGCGCTGGTTGGTTCATCGAAAAGAATAATCCGTGGATTGAGTGCCATTGCCCGGGCGATGCCGACCCGCTGCTGCTGTCCTCCGGATAGTTCCGAGGGGTAGCGTTCAAAATATTCTTCCAGCCCTACCCGTACAAGGGCCGATTTTGCCTCCTGCTCCGCCTGATTTTGTTTTTTCTTCTGTGCAACTCTGAGCCCCAGTTCCACATTCTCCAGCGCGGTCATATTTCTAAACAGGTTGTACTGCTGAAAAACCATAGCTGTTTTCCGCCGTACCGTCAGGGTATCCCTGCCGGAATGCTTTTTCAGGGAAACGAAGAAGTCATCAATGACCAGTTCTCCCTCATCGGCATGTTCAAGACAGTTAAGGCATCGCAGAAGGGTTGTTTTTCCCGAGCCGGAAGGGCCGATTACGGCAACTGTTTCCCCGTCCTTTACGGATAGGTCAATGCCCCGGATCACTGCTTTGTTTCCGAATTTTTTATACAGATTGGTAATGTGTATCAACTTACTCCTCCTTTCATGTGAAGCCGCACTTTCTTTTCTGCCACTCCGGTCAACCGTTCTATCAGGATGGTTATTGCCCAGTAAATAAGGGCCACTGCACAGTAAGCTTCAAGATACCGGTAGTTTCCCGCGGTATTCATGGCTGTTCCCTGGATCATCTCGATAATGCCCAGGAGATAGGCTGCCGAAGAACCCTTAACAATGCCGATAAACGAGGAACCCACAATGGGAATCGCCACCGGCAGGCTTTGGGGAAGTACGATATGGTAGATTACCTGAAGCCCGGTCAGGCCTACAGAATATCCCGCCTCATATTGACCTTTTTCTATCGACAACAGGGCGGATCTGATCCCTTCGGATAAAAAACCCGCCGCATCCAGGGTCAACATGACCACCACAACTCCCAGCTTATTCAGCGTGAGCTGATCAAATCCAAAAACAGCGTATATTGCCTTGGTAATAAAATAGGCTACGAACATCTGCAGCAGCAAAGGGATTGACCGCAACGCCGTTACATAGGCCTGGGCGAAACGCTGCCAGCCGGGGACATGATAAATCCGGCACAGGGCTAAGACAGTTCCTAAAACTACTCCTCCCACTAGGGGAACCACGCTGAGCAGGGTAACTACCGGAAGATACGACAGGGCAATGGTAATCTCATAAAAAAAGAAGGAAGGATCAAAAGAAAGTCCCATGATTCAACCTCTCTTTTCCCAGGGGATGTATCCTCCTCCCCGGTCAAGATGCTTTGACAAGAGGTTCATCCCTCGTTCCAAAAGTATACAAAGCACAAAAAAGACACAGGCCGCTCCGATATAGCCTTCCATTTCCCGAAATGTGGCGGATAATACGGATCCGCTCTGACCGCGAAATGAAGCGGTCGCGTTGGTAGAGGCCATACCCATAATATCCAGAATGCCCGCGGCACTGTACGCCAGGGATGTATCCTTGAGGAGGCTGGAAAGGGAGTTTGCCATACCCGGAATGCTGATTCTGATTGCCTGAGGCAGGATGACGTAAACCAGAGATTGGAGTTTGGTTAAGCCCACTGAATAGGCCGCTTCCTGCTGTCCTGCGCCAACACCGGAAACAGAGGCCCGCAAGGTTTCCGATAAAAAGGCGGCGCTATTTAAGGCGTAAGCCATGATAACGAAAACGATAGGCCGCCAATAACGGCCCACGTTATAACTGGTAATACGCCAAATAAGGCTGGGGAGCAAGAGGTTACAGATAAGCAGTTGTATAAGGATGGGAGTCCCACGAATGAATGATATATAAAACCTGGCGGCCTGCCATGCCAGGGGAACCTTGTATAACTGAACCGCCGCAAGGATAAACGCCAGGACAATTCCGATGGAAAAAGCCCCGGCAGTAATACCCAAGGTTACCGGAACACGGCCCACAATGCGGACCAGGGTGATGCCAAAAAATGACCAACTGAAAAAATTCATGCCCTATACCCCTTTCGGAACAGGAGAACCGGGGGCTTTCCATCTGTTGAAGAATATTTCCCCGGCCTTCCGTTAATCCTTAACGATGAAATCCCCTCCCAGCCATTGGTGGGAAAGTTTTACCAGCGTTCCATCATCTTTAAGTTCCTGGAGGGCAGCGTCAAAAATCTGCCGCAGTTCTTCGCCGGTTTGCTTGTTAAAAAGGTAATAGGTATTGGAATTGTCTACCGGATTACCGACAGCTTTGATTTTGGCCTGATATTCCTTTTTGTAGTTCTCGATGTTTCGTATCATGCTCACCATTGCGTCCGCCCTGCCGGTAGCAATATCCTCTAATGCCAGTGCGTTGGTTGCCTCGAAGATGATGGTAAAGGGCCTTCCATGATCCTCGTTCCATTTGTTGGTTATATAATAACTGTTGTTAGTGGTACTGGTTGAGACAACCGTCTTCCCCTTCAGGTCCTCAAAACTTTTAATGCTGTTATCGTCTTCCCGAACCGCTATGTATTGGGGAAACATGGTATATCCCACCTTGCCGTAGAGGTACTTCTGATTCCGCTCAATGTTGTACTCATACTGATGAACCGCTACGTCGATTTTTCCCGATTCCAAAGACAAAAGAATGTTCGCAAAGTCGTAAATCTGATAGGTCAGGGTGAACTCAGGATGCCGGGCGTCGATTTCGTCCAGCACCGCCTTTTCAAACCCTGTTAGCTGGTTGTTCGCATCCAGAAACCAGTAAGGATTGTACGCGGAACCGGCGCCGATGATGATTTCCCGAGGTTTCCCAGCGGAAGATCCCTTATTATCGGATGAACCGGCAGCGCCGATAATCACGATAACCGTTGTAAACAACAGAACAGATAAAACAAAAATCCTTGTTTTTTTCATAGTAAACTCCTTTAAGAAGCGGCGGTATTGCCGCTTACGTCCAATCGAACATTAACACACCGTGTTAATGACAACTCCTTTACATGAAGGTATGGTTACCGGGATGCAGAATAACAACACATCGGATGTACCTCCTATTATTCATATTGATTAAATATCTATATTAAAACGATCGTTTTAATAGGAA